>CAYUCJ010000028.1:0-16402 GCA_964443285.1 uncultured Desulfobacteraceae bacterium
ATTCGAGTGGTGGCGTTCCAACCGCCCTCTCTCCCGGGCAGCAGGGGCCTGCCGGTTGCGTTTGTCATCCAGACCACTGACCCGTTCAGCCGCCTGAACGAAGTGGCCGGGAAGTTTCTCCAGACCGCCCAGAAGAGCGGGAGGTTCATGTTTCTCGACAGCGATCTCAAGTATGACCTGCCGCAGTCCACCGTGGTCATAGACCGCAAAATGACCGCACAACTCGGACTCTCCATGCGGGACGTGGGAAGCGCACTCTCCGCGATGCTCGGCGGAGGCTATGTCAACTATTTCAGTCTCTCAGGTCGGTCGTACAAAGTGATTCCGCAGGTTCAACAGGGGTTTCGACTCAACCCCGACCAGTTGATGCATTACACTATCCGCACGGCCTCCGGGGCAATGGTCCCCTTGTCCACAGTGGCGCATATCGAGACCAGGACCGTCCCGGAATCGCTGAATCACTTTCAGCAGCAGAACGCGGCGACCGTATCCGGCGTAGCCTATCCCGGAGTGACACAGGGTCAGGCCCTGTCCTATCTTAAAGACCTGGCCGAACGGACCTTGCCTCCCGGTTATTCGATCGACTACGCCGGTCAGTCGCGTCAGTTCGTCCGGGAATCGAGTGCGCTGATGGTGACGTTCTTTTTTGCGATGATCATCATCTTCCTGTCGCTGGCGGCCCAGTTCGAGAGCTTCCGGGACCCGGTGATCATCCTGGTTACCGTACCCATGTCCATCTGCGGCGCGTTGATCTTCATTGGCCTGGGCGTCGGAGGTGCCAGCCTCAACATCTACACCGAGGTCGGCCTTGTGACGCTGATCGGGCTCATCAGCAAGCACGGCATCCTGATCGTCGCGTTCGCCAACAGCTTGCAGAAAGAGGGGCACCACAAGCGGGAGGCGATTGAAATGGCGGCGGGAATCCGGCTGCGGCCGATCCTCATGACCACAGCAGCCATGGTGCTCGGAGTCGTTCCGCTGATCACGGCAAGCGGCGCAGGCGCGGTGAGTCGTTTCAACATGGGACTCGTGATTGCAACGGGCCTTTCCATTGGAACGCTTTTCACGCTGTTTGTGGTTCCTGCAATGTACATGGTCCTCGCTGCGGAACACAAGAAGCAACCGGGCGAAGTCGACATCGAGACACTCCACTGAAGGTCCCGGTCTGCTGATAGACCACAGGCAAGGAGGATGCTTTGAAAGCAGTTCGGGTTCTCAAACTGCTCGCGTCGATCCCTGCACTTTTCGCCTTTACCCTCGTCCGGGCCATGTCGGCAGAAGGTACGGCGCAAAATCCACAGAGGCTGCCGAAGAGTATCGAAACCCTGCACGGCGAGCTATTGGGCACAGCTCAGGAGCAGTTGTGCGGCGACTGGCACCGTAGCGTCGATGGACATCATGACACTCAGGACGGTTATGGTCAAAATGGAGTGGATAAACAGTTTTTTGGCCCAGCGCCCATCATCGGATGTCTTGTAGCCCGACCAGCCCATGTACAGCCAGGACAGGCCCACCGCAGCCGCCACCACAAGGTAGCGGTAACCGGTGTACCCTCCGAAGGTCAGCATGGGTGCGGCCAGCATAAAGGCCAGCATATAGCCGACGATATGCTTTTTTGCCGCTGGCATCCCCTGCTTGATCGGCATTACCGGAATGGCCGCTGCGGCGTAATCTTTATATCGGTAAATGGCGATGGCGTAAGCGTGGGGAATCTGCCATAAGCTGAAGATTGACAATAACATCACCGCCCCCAGGTCAAAGTGATTGCTGACCGCGCAATATCCTACCAGGGGTGGTGCAGCACCCGCCAGGCTTCCGATCAATGTGCTGAATACGGAATTACGTTTAAGGTACAGGCTGTATACGCCCACATAGATCGTAAATCCGGCCAGCACAATGACAACGGAAAGGATATTCGTTGCCTCCCAGAGCAGTCCCGTGCCAGCAATTCCCAGAAGCGATGCGTAGAAGACAGCGACCGTCGGCGACATAAGCCTTTGGGCGAGGACACGGTTGCGGGTCCGGGCCATTTTGCGGTCCATGTTTCTATCCACGCAATTGTTCAAGACGCACCCGGAAGCGATGACAAGGCACGCGCCCATGAGTGTCGACAGTAGAACGCCGGTATCAATGCGCCCTTTGGAAGCAAGACAAAAGCCGCCTGCTACGGAGACCAGATTGCCGATGATGATCCCCGGCTTGGTAACGAGGATAAATTTCTTGATCACTTCAGGCATGGCTACATCATGCGATAATTCAGGCTGGACATGATCCAGAGTGTGCCCCCGACGAAGAGGATGATGATCAAAACGGTGAACACCAGGGCCACCACATTCCAATGCACCTCCGATGAGGTGTCCAGGTGCAGGAAATAGTGCAGATGTACCAGGATCTGCACGACGGCCGCGCCAAGGATACCGGATAATACGGCCCAGCGGGGCAACCCCCAACCCTGCATCACCAACAAGAAGGCCATGGCGGTTAGAACGATCGAGAGAATGAACCCGGAGGCATAAGACTTGAAACTTCCCCGGCTGGCGCCGGCGCAGTCGATTGCTGTTTGGTTCATTTACATCACCCCCATCAGGTAGACAACGGTGAATACGCCGACCCAGACGATATCCAGAAAATGCCAGAAGATACCCAAGCGTAGCAGCCGGGATTGGACCGGTGGGGTCAGCCCCTTGGTGATAAGCTGCCCCATCATGACCGCCATCCAGATCAGACCGAAGGCCACATGGGTGCCGTGGGTGCCCACCAGGGTGAAAAAGGCCGAAAGGAAACCGCTGCGCTCCGGTCCGTTACCGTTGAGGATCAGGTGGTGGAATTCGTGGATCTCCATGGAAACGAATCCGAGGCCCAACAGGAACGTGACGGTGAGCCATGCCATGGCCACTCCCCTCTTAGCCTTGTGCGTGGCCAGCATGGCTAAGCCGTAGGTTGTGCTGCTGAATAGCAGGAGCATGGTTTCACCTAATACATAGGGCAGATAGAACAGATCCTTACCCTTGGGGCCGCCAGCATAGTTATGGGCCAGGACCGCATAGGTTGCGAAGATGGCCGCAAACAGGACGAGATCGCTCATGATGTAAAGCCAGAAGCCGAAGGCCTGGTTCGCGATGGTATCCGGGTGCTCAAATTCTCCTGCAGCAACGGCGTCGATGGTCGAAGTATCGGCTGTCATTATTCATTCCTGTGGCAAAATGTTCTGCGTGGCCCGGCCGCCTGCCGGACGGTTCATGGCGACGGATGCCAACTCCATATGGCGACGATTCTCGATCCGTTCCACTTCGGCCGCCGGCACGATGTAGTCCGTGTCGTCATCGGATGCGCGCGCGACTACCCCGGCGAGCATGCCCAGGGCGCAGAGGATGGCCAGCCACCAGATATACCAGATCATGGCGAATCCGAACACGAAGGCCAATACACCGTTGACAAAGCCCGCTCCTGTGTTTTTCGGCATGTGAATGTCGTGGTATTGATCCGGCTTCTGGTAGGCGATGCCCTTTTCCTTCATGTCCGTAAACGCGTCGATGTCATGCACAACGGGCGTTTTGGCAAAGTTATAGATGGCCGGAGGGGAAGACATCGCCCACTCCAGGGTACGGCCGTTCCAGGGGTCGCCGGTCAGATCGCGGGTCTCATGGCGCTCCCTGATGCTCACGATCAATTGTACGATCTGGCAGAGGATGCCGGCCAGAATCACCGCGGCTCCGACGGCAGCGATGATCAGATAAGGCTGCCAGGCCGTGTTGGCGTAATGTGCCATGCGGCGGGGCATGCCCATGAAACCCAACACATATAAAGGCATAAAGGCAAGGTAGAAACCAATCAGCCAGCACCAGAATGCGCGTTTGCCCCACTTTTCGTTTAGGGGAAACCCGATGGCCTTCGGGAACCAATAGGAATAGCCCGCGAAGTAGCCGAACAGCGCGCCGGGGATCAGCATGTTGTGGAAGTGCGCGATGAGGAACAGACTGTTGTGAAGCACGTAGTCGGCGGCCGGCGCGGCCAACAGCACGCCCGTCATGCCCCCGACGGCGAAGGTCGTGATGAATCCCAGGGTCCAGTACATCGGCGTGGTGAATCTGATGCGGCCCTGGTACATGGTAAAAAGCCAGTTGAAGATCTTTACGCCGGTGGGAACGGCGATGATCATGGTCGTAATGCCGAAAAAGGTGTTGACGTCGGGACCGGCGCCCATAGTAAAGAAATGGTGCACCCAGACGGCGAAGGACAGGATCATTATGGCTCCAGTGGCATAGACCATTGAAGTATAGCCGAACAGCCGTTTTCCGGAGAAGGTGGCAACGACCTCCGAAAATACACCGAAGGCCGGCAGGATCACAATATAGACCTCCGGGTGCCCCCACATCCAGAACAGATTTGCGTACATCATCATGTTGCCGCCGAGTGTGTTGCTGAAAAAATGCATGCCCAGATAGCGATCGAGCGTCACCAGGGCAAGGGCGGCGGTCAGAACAGGAAACGAGAGAAGCATGAGCAAGGTGGTGGCCAAAGCAGTCCAGACGAAGATCGGCATCCGCATGAGCGTCATCCCGGGTGCGCGCATTTTCAAGATGGTGACGAGAAAGTTGATGCTGGTCATCAGCGAGCCGACGCCGGAAATCTGTAACGCCCAGATCCAATAATCCACGCCGGTGCCGGGGCTGTATTGAAGTTCCGTCAGGGGGGCATAGCCCGACCAGCCGGCCTTGGAAAACTCGCCTACCCCCAGCGATACCATGACCAGCAGGGCTCCGGCCGTGGTCAGCCAGAGGCTGACCGAATTGAGAAAGGGAAACGCCACATCCCGCGCGCCGATTTGCGGGGGTATGACGATGTTCATCAACCCGACCAGAAACGGCATGGCCACGAAGATGATCATGATCGTGCCGTGTGCACTGAATATCTGGTTGAAGTGATCGGGCGGCAGATAACCGTGCGACATACCCACGGCAAGGGCCTGTTGAGCTCGCATCATGATGGCATCGGAGAACCCCCGCAGCAGCATGACCAGTGCCAGGACAATGTACATGATGCCGATCCTTTTGTGGTCAAGGCTGGTCAGCCACTCTTTCCAAAGCGATGTCCACTTTCGGAAGTACGTGATCAGGGCCAGGATCACCACGGCCAGCAGAATCGAACCGACCACGGCGCCCATAGTGATCGGATTATGGTAGGGCACAGCTGATAGGCTTAACTTTCCAAACATATCAACTTCCCTCCGTGGCCCTGGTTTTCATATGCATAGCGCCGGATTTCCTGTTCATGGCCTCGGGATTCATTCCCATGCTTTTATTATATTTGCGCATGATCTGATCGAACAAATCGGAGTTAATCAAAGAAAAGTATGCCACGGGGTCGCCGAGGCTCGGCTTTGCGAGTTCCTCAAATCGGTCCAGATCCAGTTTGTCCGGGGATTGCCTGACTTTTTGGACCCACGCTTGGAATTGTTCCCGGGAAACGGCAATGGCCTTGAAATTCATGTCGGAATAACCGCGGCCGCTGAATTGTTGGTTCTGGCCGGCAAAGGTGCCCGGTTCGTCGGCCATGAGATGCAACCGGGTCTGCATGCCTGCCATGGCATATATCTGGCTGCCGAGTTGCGGGATGAAAAAGGAGGTCATCACCGTGCCCGATGTCAGCCTGAAGCTCAGCGGAACATCGGCAGGGAAAACGAGCTGATTGACGGTGGCGATATGTTTGTCCGGATAGATAAACAACCATTTCCAATCCAGGGACACGGCTTCGATATTGACGGGCTTGACACCGCTATCGATGGGTTTATAGGGGTCCAGATGGTAGGTTGTCGTCCAGACCAGGATCCCGAGGACTGTAACAATAACCGCGGGGACCAGCCAGATGATCCATTCGATCTTGCCGGAATGGCTCCATTTCGGCGCATAGGTCGCTTTGTTGTTGGAGGCCCGATATTTCCAGGGAAACCATAAGGCCATGATGACAACAGGGATGACGACAATCAACATGAGCCCGAAGGCCGCAATGATGACGAACCGCTCGACAGCGCCGATGGGTCCTTTGGGTTCGAACAGGAGCAGTTGACCACAGCCTTCAAGGAAGCATGCGTTCCATAATGACAACAAACCGATAAAAACGAACTTCTTGATTCTCTTCATTACAGGCACCCCAATGACTCACGGGTCTTTGTATTCTGGAAAGGGGAAGACCGGGCAGATGGATCAAAATATTCCTTTAAATCGACAGTCAGCGAAGATACGTAGGATACCCAAAGTGATCCCAAAAGTCAAAATCTTATCAGACCGGTCGGCTCTCGTCTGAAAAGGCTGTTGGATCTCTTCCGAAGCAGGGTTGAAACCCCGGATTCAATTTATCCGGGCTATGTATGGGAACCATTCCTGCCCGATACCACATAGGTTGTGCTCTCTTCTTTCTTGACTCACAAGGGTGATCTTTCTATACTCTTTTCCGCAAAAAAAGAATTTTTTTCTACGTATCACAGATAGTTCCCATGTGAACCGTACCGGGGAAGAAGAAATAGCCGTGTCATTTGAAAGATACATCAATAAGGATGATGGAACCGTAAAAAGTCCGTCCATGGGCACGACCATGACTTCCAGCGAAGTCATCAAAAGGATGAAACCGTGAAGATTGATCAGTTTCCAAAGGATGTGCAACCGTATTTGATCCCAGAACCCCGTGGAGACATGTTCTATCGTTGTCTGGGGTGTGGCAAGGAGTTTGACATTCAGGAGCTTCTTTATACCTGCCCCCACTGTGGCCAGGTACTCATGCTGGAAGACAGGAACCTGTCTCGCTGCCACGAACTGGGGGGGAAGACCTGGCAGAAGATCTTTGATTATCGTCGAATGCTGAACACCCAGCCGCTCAAGGGTATATTCCGGTATTACGAATTCATAGCCCCTGTCATCCCTTTAGATCAGATCGTCTACCTGGGAGAGGGACACACGCCCCTGGTCCGTGCTAACAGACGCATGCAGGATCTGGTGGGGATGGATTTCTATTACAAGAACGACGGCCTCAATCCCAGTGCTTCCTTTAAAGACCGAGGGATGGCCTGTGCTCTGAGTTACATTCGGTTCCTGGCCAAGAAAAGCAAACTCAAGGATATTCTGGCCATCTGCGCCTCCACCGGAGACACTTCCGCATCGGCGGCGCTCTATAGTTCCTACCTGGGCGACTATCTCAAATCAGCGGTCCTGTTGCCCAAAGGGAAGGTGACGCCGCAGCAGCTGTCCCAGCCCCTGGGAAGCGGCGCCAGGGTTCTGGAAATGCCCGGCGTCTTCGACGACTGCATGAAGGTGGTGGAATCGCTGGCTGAAAACTACCATGTGGCGCTTCTGAACTCCAAGAACAGCTGGCGCATCCTGGGGCAGGAATCCTTTTCCTTCGAGATCGCCCAGGACTTCGACTACGATGTACGGGACAAGGTAATCGTTGTCCCTATTGGAAATGCCGGAAACATTACGGCGATCATGAGCGGGTTTCTCAAATTCTATGAGGCCGGAATCATTGATGCACTCCCCAGGATCATAGGCGTACAGTCGGAACACGCTGATCCCGTCTATCGTTACTACCTGGAGGAACTGCCCGAAAAGAGGAAATTCGCTCCTGTATCCGTGAGACCCAGTGTGGCGCAGGCGGCCATGATCGGGAATCCCGTTTCCATGCCGAGGGTCATTGAACTGGCTGAAAAGTATTATCGGCTGGCCGGGAGAACAACCGTCCGGGTGGTGCAAGTCTCGGAGCAGGAGATCATGGATGCGATGGTCACAGCCAATCGGAATGGGAACATCGCCTGCACCCAGGGGGGGGAGTCTCTTGCAGGGCTCAGGAAGGCCATCGCCCAGGGATACGTGGGATCGGACGACGTGGGCGTCCTCGATTCAACGGCCCATGTCCTCAAGTTCGCCGCATTTCAGCAGATGTACCTGGAGGACGGTTTTGATCCAGCCTTCGAGGTGGTCCCCGATCCGGAACTCAGAAACAGACCTATAGAGATAGGAGGAGAAGATCTCGGAACCCCTGCCACCCTGAAAGGGGATGAGATGGCAGCCTTCGTCAAGAGCATGACAGCTGAAATAGCCGTACTGCTTGACCTGAAAAGGAAGTGAGGGAACCCGCTGTCCGGGTTCGACAGGATTCACATCCATGCCACGAATTAGGATCATCGTTGTGGACCGGACCAGGTCCGGCTTCCTCCAGGAAGGAGAAGCGTTCTATCTTGATCGCTTGCGCCATTACGTCCCCGTGGACTGGGTGGAGACCAAACCGGCCCTTATAAGAAAGAACATTTCGCATCAATCCGTCAGGGAGCAGGAAGCTCGTCACCTCAAGAAGAACCTCCACGATCGCGAATATGTGATTTCCATGGATCGGAAAGGAAAGACCTACGATTCTTTGGAATTTGCCTCACACGTGGAGAGTCTGTTGATGGAACAGGAAAGGTTGGCTTTTGTTATCGGGGGAGCAGTGGGTCTCGCCGATGATCTCATCAAGGGCTCCCAGGAAATTCTGTCCCTTTCGCGGTTTACCTTTACACACGAGATGACCCGTTTGTTTCTCCTCGAGCAACTCTACCGGGCTTTTACCATCATTAGGGGGGAAAGCTATCACAAGTAACTATTCGGCCTGTTCACTCGCTTCGAGGGCCATGGCAATCTTGTTCTTGAGTTCTGTCAGATCAAAGGACTTGATGACATAGAAATCTGCGGCAATGGATTTCATGTCCTCTTTGAACGTGTCATAGGCGGTGCAGAGAACAACGGGCAGATCATAGAAATTGTTTCGAATATCCTGCAACAAATCCAGGCCGTTGTAATCCACCATCTTGATGTCCAGGACCACCAGATCGGGTTTTTCCTCCTCAATCCTCTCCAGCAGCTTATAACCGCTCTCGGCCGTAATCACCTCGTACCCGGCCTCACTCAGTTCCTCGGAGTAAAGATACCGGATGTGCTCTTCATCATCCACAATCAGTATTTTGGCCATAATCTGTTCTCCCCGATCCTGCGTTCAATGAAACCTGTTGGTCAGCACCATTCCCAGATCAGTCACCCACAGTGAAATCCCATCTCGCTGAAAGCCGGTATACGACGGACAGACCAGAGATTCCTAATTTAGGGTATAATCAGAAGATACACCAATTACGCTGAATATGCAAACGGGAAAACCTGATCACCATCAATGTATCATCTGCTGCGTTGCCTTCGATCGCTCCTCCTTTGAAGTATTGATTATACGACTCACTCGTCGCTCCCCGGCGCCCCCGCTCAAAGTCCGGGATCTTCGATTTACATCTGAAACCTTGATGGTGATCAGGAGTTTTCTCAGGCCTCCTTCATCCACAGAGCTTTCCTTCACCAGGTCAGTCGGACGGGCAGACCCTTTTCCCACAAAAAGACCTTGATATCCGAAATAGAGTACATGCCATAATGGGTTATGGAGGCAATCAGAGCCGCATCGGCCCTGCCCTCTGTCAGGACCTCAGCAAGATGAGCGGGCTTGCCGGCACCACCGGAGGCGATGACCGGGATCCCTGCTTGAGAAGAAATGAGCCGGGTCAATTCAATTTCATATCCATCCTGTGTGCCGTCCGCATCGATGGAATTCAGACATATTTCGCCGGCGCCCAGTTTTTCCCCTTTCCGGGCCCAGGCGAGCGCATCCAGCCCGGTATAGGTTCGCCCCCCATCGATAACCATCTCGTAGCCGGAGGGAATCATCTCAGACCTGGCGACCTTCTTCACGTCCATTCCGAGAACAATGCACTGGTTCCCAAAAGCCTCTGCACCGCGTTCGATAATGGAAGGGTCCCGGATGGCCGAGGAATTAACACTCACCTTCTCAGCGCCGGCCAGCAAAACGCGCCGCATATCATCCAGCGTCCTGATCCCCCCCCCGACCGAAAAGGGGATGAAGATCCTTTCGGCCACCTTTTCAACTGTTTCTATCATGATATCACGACTCTCCGAGGAGGCCGTGATGTCATAGAACACGATTTCGTCCGCCCCTTCCTCGTAGTAACGTGCCGCGGTCTCAACCGGGTCGCCGATAACCACGTTGCCCTTGAACTGAATACCCTTGGTCAATTTACCGTCACGAACATCCAGGCAAGGTATGATTCTTCTGCTAAGCATGACTTGACCCGTCCCAGTGGCAGAAATTCGAAAGCATCTTCAGTCCCGGCCTGCCGCTTTTTTCCGGGTGAAACTGAACCGCCACAAGATTGTTATTCGCCAGCGCGGAGGCAAAAGGAAAGCCATAGGCGGTCTCGCCCAGGATGCATTTCTCGTCGCTGGGGACAGGGTAGTAACCGTGCACGAAATAGAATTGACCGGCAGGATCCACACCCTCAAAAAGGATGTGATCTTTGAGGAAACGGACACTGTTCCACCCCATGTGAGGTACCTTCAGTCTTCCGTCCCTATCAGGATTCCGAAGGTTCCCAGGAAAGGGTTTCACTTCCCCTTTGACCAGCCCCAGACAATGGGTATTGTTCTCATGGCTGTATTCCATAATGATCTGCATGCCAAGGCAGATACCCAGAATGGGCTTGCCCATTTCATAGGCCTTCATCAGGGCCCCGTCCAATCCCATTCGCCTGAGATCGGCCATGGCACTTCCCGCAGCCCCTACCCCGGGAAAGATGATTCTCTCGGAGGAGGCGATCACTTCCGGGTCGGAAGTGATGCAGACTTCCTCTTTCAGGCTGTTCATGGCGCGCTGTACACTCGTCAGATTGCCGGCCTTATAGTCTATGATAGCGATCATGGAATTCTCACTTTTTCCTTCATCCTGGCTGCCTGCTCTAAATGGTCGACGGAGCGAAGGGCCGGATCAATAGGAGTAAAAGCCCTTTCCGGTCTTTCTGCCAAGCCACCCGGCATCCACATATTTCTTCAACAGAGGGCATGGGCGGTACTTGTCGTCTCCCAACCCTTCGTGAAGGACCTTCATGATGGAGAGACATGTGTCCAATCCTATGAGATCCGCGAGAGCTAGGGGGCCCATGGGATGGTTCATTCCGAGCTTCATGACCGCATCAATATCCTCGACCGTCCCGACACCCTCGAACAAGGTGCATATGGCCTCATTGATCATGGGCATCAAGATGCGGTTGCTGATAAAACCCGGAAAATCATTGGCAGGTACAGGTGTTTTTTCCATTTTCAGCACCAGGGAGCTGGTCACCTGAAATGTCTCCTCGGATGTGGCCAGCCCCTTGATCATTTCCACCAGTTTCATAATGGGGACTGGATTCATGAAATGCATCCCGATCACCGATTGGGGTCGCCGGGTCGCGCCTGCGATCCGGGTAATGGAAATGGAAGAAGTGTTTGAAGCAAAGATCACCCCTTCCCGACAGTATCGATCCAAGTCCTTGAATATCTCCAGCTTCAGCCCCTCGTTTTCGGTTGCCGCCTCCACGACGAAATCGGTCTTGGCCATGTCAGCGATAGAAATTGAACCTTGAATTCTGTCCAGGATCTCTCCCATGTTTTCCGAAGCAATCTTTTCCTTCTTCACCATCCTGGTCAGGCTATTCTCGATGGCGGAAAAGCCCCTTTTCACAAATTCATCTTTGATGTCGTTCATAATCACTTTGAAACCGCTCGAAGCGGCAACCTGCGCTATGCCTCCACCCATTTGTCCCGCTCCTACCACACCTATGGTCCTGATCTCCATATCTTTCTGACCTCCCGATTGTTTTCAGTACGTTATCAAATATTTTTCTGCTTCTTTTCCCGGTTCCGAACGATCATCACCGAACAAGGCGTCCTGTGGGTCACACGTTTCGCCACATTTCCAAAAAAAAACCAGGCCGGCACCGGACAAGCCATAGGACCCCATGACCATCAGATCAATCTCCTGTCCCTCAAGAAATTTGAGGATTTCGGAAGAAACATGTCCATTGAGCACAACGAGTTCATAATCGATCCCCTCTGCGATCCCGGCGGCATATTCCGACTGCATCCGTTCTTCCAGATTCAACATGAGGGATTTCCTGGGTTCTTCCGGCAAGACCCCCTCCGTATCCGTCAGGAGGGGGTTGATCACCGGGGCAAAACATGGAGAACAAAAAGCTTTGCCGAATATTTTCCCGCCATTTTCAGAGCGGCGTGAAAAGCAACTTCTGCATTCCCGGAAAAATCAGTACTGCATGCAATTCTATGGATGGCCATTTCTCCTCCTCCTCTTTTACAGTTTTGACCTCCGGTTCTTTACTTAATATCCGATTCTCGGAATAAAATCAAGGTGGTCTGCCGATTTCATTTCTGATTCCGGGATAGTGTTTGACTCCCTCGGAATCACAACGTAAAATGACTTCTTGAAGAACCTTTTTTTTTGTGAAAAACAGTTTGGGTTCAATGAAGGAGATCTAACATGAAACTCGAGTTTATCGAAGCGCGTGACCTTCCTGATGCCTGGTTTCAGAGTGTCTACAGGCTGTTGGAAGCAGGACACGAGTACACCATAGATCGGGGCAGTTACGAAGGGCAAAAACGTTTGGAATTTGATTACGTCACCGTTCATATCAAATACCCGGGTGTTCAACCGCTCCTGCCCGATATCCCTCCTGCGCTCGGCATCCCGAATCCCGTTGCAGAAGGCTATCTGGAAGAATACCTCCCTTACCTTATGACATCGATGAAACAACCTGGAGAAGACTACACCTATGGGTGGTATCTCGAAAACCAGATTGCCGAGGTCATTCGCATGTACAAGGAAGATGGCTTTGGAACCAATCAGGCCTTTATGACCGTCGGGGATCCCCAGTCCATTCACCTGAAGGACCCCCCCTGCCTTCGCGGCATTGATACGCGCATCAAAGATGAAAAGCTCCATTTCGCGGTCTACTTCAGATCATGGGATCTCTGGAACGGCTTTCCGGCCAACCTTGGCGCCATACAACTCCTGAAGGAATATATGGCATCAAGCATCGGGGTGGAAGATGGCGAAATCATCGCAGCGAGCAAGGGACTCCATCTCTATGACTACGTGTGGGAACTCGCCAAGTTGAGAACCATGTGTGAAAACCCGTCCGCCCTGGCCGACGGGACGTGTAAAGATGTTGGCTGATCTGAAAGGTTTCGACGAAGGCGAGATGGAGCAGTGGACCCTGGGTCTGGGCCTGGCCCCCTACCGGGGACGACAGGTCCGGTCATGGCTGTTCAGGAAACTGGCCGGATCTTTTGAGGAAATGACCGACCTGCCCCTCCCCCTTCGCTCGCAGCTTTCTCGCGAAGCCAATGTCCATCACCTGTCCCTTGTCCACAGACAGGATTCCAGTGACGGAACCCGGAAATACCTCTTTGCGCTTCATGACGGGTACGGAATTGAATCGGTGCTGATTCCCGAACGCGATCACCTGACGATCTGCATTTCTTCTCAGGCAGGCTGTGCAATGGGCTGTGGATTTTGCCTCACAGGAAAGCAGGGATTAAATCGAAACCTGACCCCCGCGGAAATTGTGGACCAGGTCATTCACGTTAAACGATCAATGGAAGCCCCGGATCGCCTTACCAATATCGTATTCATGGGAATGGGGGAGCCCCTGGCCAACTATGACAGCCTTTTAAAGGCGATCAACAACCTGGTCGGCGAGACAGGAATGAATTTTTCTCACCGAAAGGTGACGATTTCCACATGCGGTCTGGTCCCCGCCATAAGACGGCTGGGGCAGGATGTCTCTGTCAACCTGGCGGTTTCTCTCAACGCCACGACAAACCGGACCCGCGACTTCCTAATGCCTATCAACCGGCGCTATCCGCTGGATGAACTGATAAGCGCGTGCAGAGATTTTCCACTGCCTAACAGACGAATGATAACCTTCGAATATGTCCTGATCAGGGGCATCAATGACACCCTTGACGATGCATCGAGGCTCGCCGCCCTCCTCAGAGGCCTCAGGGCAAAGATCAACCTCATCGCACTGAACGCCCAAGACGACTTGGAATTCACACCCCCGCCGATGGAGCAAATACTTCGGTTTCAGGAAAAGCTCGTTGAAAATCACTTCACAGCCATCATACGCAAAAGCAAAGGCCAGGACATCCACGCCGCGTGCGGGCAGTTGAGTGGAAAGCACCTCCGGTCTTGACACCAAAGACAGACGCGTTTTCAGACTTTTCCCTTGCCTTTAGTATTCCAGAGAAGCTATATTAAAAGTTTCGTATTTGGAGATTCAGCATGATCAGACTTAATTTTTCTAAAGGTAACGGGCTGTTACCCGCTATTGTTCAAGAATGGAACTCAGGAAAGGTGCTCATGCTGGCCTACGTCAACCAGGCTGCCTGGGAAAAGACCCTTGAAACAGGTGAAGCCCACTACTGGAGCCGTTCCCGTCAAGAACTCTGGCATAAAGGCGGTACCTCTGGACATGTACAGAAGATAAAATGTATTCATGCGGATTGTGACGACGACACCCTGCTCTTTCAAGTTGAACAGGTCGGAGGGGCTGCCTGTCACACGGGCTACGACACCTGTTTTCATAAGAATATCGACAGGAATGGGAAAGTAAAAATGGATGGAACAAAGATATTTGATCCCAAGAAGGTATACAGAAAATGAAAATACTCAAGCTGGGAATACCAAAAGGGAGTTTGCAAAAAGCTACCATTGGCCTTTTTGAAAAGTCAGGATGGAAAATCAGCGTTAACTCAAGAAGCTATTTCCCTGACATCAACGACAGTGATATCCAGTGCAGCCTCTGCCGGGCACAGGAAATGTCAAGGTACGTGGAAAACGGCACCCTGGATGTGGGACTGACCGGCAAAGACTGGATCGAGGAAAACGAGTCCGATGTCAAGGTTGTGGAGGATCTTGTTTACTCCAAAGTCAGTCAAAATCCGGCCCGGTGGGTACTGGCGGTACCGGAAAGCTCTGAGATCCACGAACTGAAGGATCTCCAGGGAAAAAAGATAGCCACGGAGCTTGTCAATTTTACCTCCCGATATTTCAAGGAAAGGGAAATCGATGTAACCATCGAGTTTTCCTGGGGGGCCACCGAGGCCAAGGTCGTATCCGGCCTGGCTGACGCCATCGTGGAGGTCACGGAGACCGGCAGCACCATCCGGGCTCACGGCCTCCGGATCATTCACGACCTCATGCAAACCAATACCCGACTCATTGCCAATCATGATGCATACCGTGATCCCTGGAAGCAGTCAAAGATTGAACAGATCTCTTTGCTCCTCAAGGGAGCGCTGCGGGCTGAGAAAATGGTGGGACTCAAAATGAATGTCCCCCAGAAGAAAATGGACAGCGTCATTGAAATGCTGCCCTCCCTGAATGCGCCCACCATTGCAGGCCTTTACAATTCCTCATGGGTCTCTCTGGAGGTTGTCGTGGATGCGGGCCAGGTGAGAGACCTGATACCCCGTCTCATCTTCGCCGGCGCGGAAGGGATCATCGAATACCCCTTGAACAAACTCATATAGGCGGCTAAGGGCGAAAGGTATAAGGCCTAAGGATTACAGGAAAATGAGGATACCATGCAGGCGATAATGACCAGGAAAGCTCTTGAAATCCCTCCCTTTATCGTAATGGAAGTCATGGAGCGGGCCCATGAACTCGAAAAGGAAGGTCAACATATCATCCATCTGGAAATAGGAGAGCCGGATTTCACCACCCCTTCCTGCATCTGTGACGCCGGCAGGGAGGCCATGACCCAGGGCCAGACCCACTATACTCACAGCCTGGGAATCTTGCCCCTGAGAGAGACAATCTGCAATCATTACCTGGAGAGATACGGCGTTCACCTTTCGCCTGACCAGATCATTGTTACCTCAGGAACTTCTCCCGCACTTCTGTTGCTTTTTTGTGCTTTGCTGGATCCGGGTGATGAAATCATTCTCTCTGATCCGCACTACCCCTGCTACCCCAATTACGCCACATTTCTTGGTGCCAGGCCGGTTTTTGTAAAAACATATGAGAAGGAGGGTTTTCAGCTCAACCCCGAACCAATCAAAAAAAGTATCGGGGGCAGAACAAGGGCCGTCCTGATCAATTCACCTTCGAATCCAACAGGCAATCTTCTCTCTCCCGAACGCATGAAGGCAATCGCTCACCTGGGGCTTCCCGTGATCTCCGATGAAATCTATCATGGGTTGGTATACGGTCAGGAGGAACATACGATCCTCGAATATACCGAAAACGCATTTGTACTCAATGGATTTTCGAAACTCTATGCCATGACGGGCTGGAGGCTTGGTTTTGTCATTGCACCTCCGCGTTTTATAAGGCCACTCCAGAAGCTGCAGCAAAATTTCTTCATATCAGCCGGAAGCATCTCCCAATGGGGAGGTCTGGCCGCCCTCACGCACGCTGAAGAGGACGTAGCGCGCATGAAAAAAGTCTACGATGAGAGGAGACGATACATGATCCAGCGGATCCG
>CAYUCJ010000029.1:0-16270 GCA_964443285.1 uncultured Desulfobacteraceae bacterium
ACTGCTGACGGTTATCCCGGAAATCATTGACGCCCTTCGACATGAAAAATGGCCCTTGGAAAAGCCTCCCCTACATGGTGACTTCTATCAGACTTTGTGATAACCTATAGTGATAATCAAAGACCCGTCCATGGGAACGATGATGACCTCCGACGAAGTCGTCTTATTCAGTGCAGCTCAGGAGGAGCGCCTGAGGCTCTTTTTCGGGTTCGGCTCTACTTCGTTGCTCATAGGCAGGAGGAGCTTGCTATGCTTACAGCCAGTGACATCATGACCACGGAAGTCATCACCGTCAGGAAGGAAACAACGCTGAAGGAATTGGCCAGATTGTTTTACGAAAACCACATCAACGGGGTGCCCGTCGTCGACGATAATGACAGGCTCATCGGGATTATCTGTGAAAGCGATCTCGTCAGAAAAAACAGGAAATTGCACATTCCCACGGTGGTTGCCGTTTTCGACGCGGTTTTTTACCTTGAAAGTTCCAAGAAAATGGAAAAGGAATTTTCAATGATCAGCGCCACCAACGTTGAAGGCCTCTATATCAAAGAGGTGATCACCGTGGATGAAAGAACGCCTCTCGATGAAATCGCCACCATCATGACGGAAAAAAAGGCCTACACACTCCCTGTCATGGACGGGGAACGTATCGTCGGAATTATCGGCAAGGGAGACCTCATAAGGACCCTTGTGCAGTGAAAGAAAAATGTGTTACATATCGGGCCAATTCGAACCAGGAGACCATTCGCCTGGGAGAAAAACTGGGACTTTGTCTCACTAAAGGGGATTTTGTCGCCCTGACAGGCGAACTGGGGAGTGGCAAGACCTGGTTTACCAAGGGATTGGCTCTCGGCTTGGGGGTTTCTTCCTCCACCGTGATTACCAGCCCTTCTTTTGCCCTCGTCAATGAATACCGGGGACGTATACCCTTTTTTCATATGGATGTGTATCGTCTGGAAGAACTTTCCGCTTTCCTTTCGGCGGGGCTGGAAGAATACTTTTATCAAGATGGTGTGGTGGCCATGGAATGGTCCGAGCGCTGGCCCGAAATCCTTCCGCAGGCCAGGGTGGGCGTGACGATCCTGCTCCTGAATGAGACGTCTCGGAAAATCCTTCTTTCCGGTTCTCACCCGCGCGCCTTAGAAATCTTCGGAGAATTGGAAAAAAAGGTTGAGATATGTCACTGATTGTACAAAAATTCGGCGGAACCTCGGTGGGCAGCATCGAAAAAATCAGGGACGCCGCCAAACGGGTTCTGGAATATTACAACCAGGGCCATGAGATGGTCGTGGTCCTGTCCGCCATGTCCGGCCAGACGGACTACCTGATCAGGCTGGCAAAGGAGATGGCAGAGGACCCGGATCCCAGGGAGCTGGATGTCCTCATGTCCACGGGTGAACAGGTTTCCGTGGCACTTTTCGCCATGGCCATCAGATCCCTGGGTTACGAGGCCCGCTCCCTGTTGGGTTTCCAGGTGGCCATCCACACCGACACGCTGTTCGGCAGGGCCAGAATCCACGACATTGAAACCGGCAGGATTAAAAATGAACTGAATAACCACCGAATCGTGACCGTGGCCGGTTTTCAGGGCCTTGACACCAACGGCAACATTACCACGCTCGGGCGGGGCGGATCGGACACCACCGCCGTGGCCCTCGCCGCTGCTCTGAATGCGGATGTGTGCGAGATATTTACCGATGTGGATGGGGTCTATACCACGGATCCCCATATCTGTCCCGCGGCAACAAAAATGGATGCGATCTCCTATGATGAAATGCTGGAAATGGCCAGCCTGGGGGCCAAGGTCCTGGAGATCCGTTCCGTTGAATGTGCGAAAAAATACAATGTGCCCATCCACGTGAGGTCAACCTTCAAGAAAGAGAGGGGAACGATGGTCATCGGAGAAACTAGGGACATGGAAAAGGTCCCGGTCTCGGGCGTTGCCTATGACAAGAATGAAGCCAGGATCACCATCAGAAAAGTCCGCGACCGGCCCGGGACAGCTGCAAAGATTTTCCGACCGGTCTTTGAGGCCGGTGTTGTCGTCGACATGATCGTTCAGAATACGAGTGAAGAAGGCCAGACCGATCTCACCTTTACCATTCCGAAACCGGATTTTCAAAAGACAATGGAGCTGGTTCGTCAGGTGGGCGAAGAAATCGGGGCTGAAAGGGTGCTGGGAGACGAGGACATCGCCAAGATCTCCGTCATTGGGGTGGGAATGAGGAGCCATGCAGGGGTCGCCCAGAAGATGTTTGAAGTCCTGGCCCGTGAGAATATCAATATCATGATGATCAGTACTTCCGAAATAAAGGTTTCCTGCATCATCGATCAGAAATACACGGAGCTCGCGGTTCGCGTCCTCCACCATGCGTTTGGACTGGACAATGGACAAGAGGTCGGGGTCTGACCACTGGGCGGCAGCGCTCATTCTGGTGCTCATCGTTTTGATGCTTCATGCCGCCTTGAGGATTTCCCGGCGCTTTGATCCCGAGCCACCTCCGGAAATGGATTCAACCTTTGTCCAGATCGCGGGAGCGGTCCGGAACCCTGGGGTCTATGCATTTCCTCGAAGCCCATGCCTGGCGGAACTCGCCCGGAAGGCCGGCTTCAGGAGCCGTATCGCCAACGGAGCGGATTTCGCCGCGTTCCGTTTTCCAAACGGTGCCAAGGCGCTGGTGACAGGCCGGGATAAGCGCGTCCGGGTCGAGAGAGGGCAAATGTCGGCGTTCTACAAAATGACCCTGGGCGTCCCTATCTCCCTGAGTTTCGAAAGTCCCGAAGGGTTCACCGCCCTGCCTGGTATAGGCCCCGGCCTTGCCCTAGCCATCGTGGCGGAAAGAAATAAAAGGCACGGATTCAGTGCGGTCCGGGACCTTTTGGCCGTACCCGGAATCAGTCACAGCCTTTACAGAAAAATACGACCCTATGTCAAACCCTAGTCATCCAAAGGCGCACAGGGCGCTTGGCCCCCTGAACTACCAGGAATGAACGGTAAGAAATGCTTGTGTTAGGTATCGATACCTCTTGTGATGATACATCTGCGGCGGTCGTTGAAGACGGATGCCGATCCCTTTCGACTGTCGTCAACTCCCAGATCGATCTCCATCATCCCTATGGCGGGGTTGTGCCCGAACTGGCATCGCGGGAGCACCTCCGGAACATTATGCCCGTGGTCGATAAAGCACTTAAAGATTCATCCGTCGACCTCCGGGAGATTGATGGGATAGCGGTTACCGTGGGACCTGGACTCGTCGGCGCCCTGCTGGTGGGCCTTTACTATGCCAAGGGGCTGGCCCTGGCCCATGATCTGCCGCTGGCCGGTATCAACCACCTGGAGGGGCATATCCTCTCCATCTTTCTGGAAAAAGATGTTCCCGCTTTTCCGTTTGTGGCGCTCACCGTTTCCGGAGGTCATACCAGTCTCTATCATGTGAAAGGCTATGGGCAATACACGCAGCTCGGGCAGACCCTCGACGATGCGGCCGGAGAGGCCTTCGACAAAGTGGCCAAGATACTCGGTCTGGGTTATCCCGGCGGGGTCGCCATCGAAAAAGTTGCGCCAAAAGGCCGCCGGGACCTCATCAAGTTTCCCAGGGCCTTGCTCTCTCCGGATTCTTTGGATTTCAGTTTCAGTGGTGTAAAGACAGCCGTCTCCCTCTATGTCAATAACTGGAAGAAACAAAGAGGGTCCGCCAACGGGGTGAATTTGGCCGACATTGCGGCCTCTTTCCAGGAATCCGTTGTGGAGGTTCTGGTGCGGAAGGGAGTGAAAGCTGCGAAAAAAAGGGGGGTAGGCGCACTCATTGTGGCGGGCGGTGTGGCCTGCAACCAGAGACTCCGCGAGGTGTTTCACGAGCAAACAAAGGGGACGGGCATTCAGGTTTACTACCCCTCCTCCGGTTTTTGCACGGATAACGGCGCCATGATTGCCGTGGCCGGGTACCACAGGCTTCGCAACAACCAGAGCATGGGTTTGTCCATGGATGTGCAATCCAAATTTCCCATCAAGGATCTACCACCCCTCGGTCTCCAGAGGGACAAAGCAAAAATCCAAATGTGATGGCTTTGAAAAGAATTGGGACTTAACGACCTTGAAATACAGCAGACGGCTCAGATATTACTACCTTAGATTCATTCGTCTCAAGGGCGAACCCAATGAACTGGCCCTCGGTATGGCCTTTGGGATCTTTGCGGGCATGCTGCCGATCATGCCCTTCCAGATCGCCTTTGCCGTAGCGCTCGCCATGTTCTTCAAGGGCAGCAAGATCACAGCGGCCCTAGGTACATGGGTGAGCAACCCCTTGAACTGGTATTTCGTCTATTACTACGACTACAAGCTCGGGGCCTTCCTCCTGGGGCTGCCCGAGAGAAAAGCCGCCTTTCACGGGATCATGGAAAGCATACGGACCGGTCAGGAATCCATGGCCACGGTAGCCAAGATCCTGGGGGAAGGGGGAGCTTTCGTGGCCGCTTTTCTTCTGGGGGGTTTGATCCTCGGCCTGTTGTTGTCCCCTCCCGGTTATGTCATTTTTCTCCATTTTTTCAGATACATCAGGAGGTGGCGGCTGAAAAGGAAGGAGGCGAAGGGCCGGCGATCCTTCCAATCCTGATGGCATCCCCTGTTTTTCGTCCCAAAAAAAGACTGGGCCAACATTTCCTGACCCAAGGGAAGGCCATTTACAAAATAGTCGACCGTTCAGGATTCGGCCCGTCGGACGCTGTCCTGGAGATCGGCCCCGGAAAGGGCGCACTCACGATTCCTCTGGCCAACCGCGTCTCCCATATCTTTGCTGTCGAGAAGGACCCGGAGCTCTATGCTTTCCTCGGAGAAAAAATCTCCCAAGCCGGGATTTCGAACATTACATTGATCCACGGGGATATTCTGAAACTGGATCTCGATGCTGTCTTCACCCCGGATCTTGACAAATTCCAGGTAATCGGGAACCTGCCCTACAATATCTCCTCGCCCTGCCTCGAAATACTGATGGCCCATCGTTCCCGCATCGGCCGTGCTGTTCTCATGTTTCAGCGAGAGCTCGCCTCGAGGCTTTCTGCGACTCCCGGCGGAAAGGCCTACGGTGCCATGACGGTTCTCGTCGGATATTACGCTCGTGTCACCCCATTGGTTCAGGTGGGAAAAGAGGCATTCCATCCCAAACCCAAGGTGGACTCCGCCGTCCTTGAACTGGACTTTGATCGTCCCTTCCCAAGGCGGGCAGGAGACGAAGCGGCTTTCAGAAGGCTCGTAAAGGGGGCCTTTTCCCATCGCAGAAAAACCCTTATGAATTCCCTCCGGACCTTTTTCCATTCACTGGATCGGGAAAGGCTCCTTGAGGTGTTGGGAGGGTGCGCCATCGACCCGGCCAGACGGCCCGAAACACTGGATATGGATGAGTATCTGTGTCTGGCCGAGAAACTGTCGTTGACAAATGGACTGGGTAATGCTAAGAGTTTCCGTTTCGATTGAAAGACCATGCAAGAACTTCGATACATCGTTGTTGAAGGCCCACTCGGCGTCGGTAAAACCAGCCTTACCGGACTGCTGGCTCAAAAACTCGGCGGCGAGACGCTGCTCGAAGACGTTGAAGGCCATCCCTTCCTCACCAAGTTCTACCGGGATCCCAGGAAATATGCCTTCCAGACGCAGATCTATTTTCTGCTCCGGCGTTATCAGCTGGTCGCAGAGATGCATCAGATGGATCTTTTCAAAAAGGTCATCATCAGTGACTTTCTCTTTGAAAAGGATCGCCTTTTTTCAAGGATAAACCTGGACGACGAGGAATTCTGGCTCTATGATCAGTTGTTCCGGCTGCTGCACAAGAGGCTCTTCCTGCCGGACCTGGTCATTTTTCTTCAGGCGAGGACCGAGGTCCTCCTGGAACGCATCCGGAAACGGGGCAGAAAATTTGAAAAGGGTGTCAGGGCCGATTATATTGAGCGTATCAATGAGGCCTTCAACACCTTCTTTTTTCACTATGAAGAGACGCCCCTCCTGGTGATTAATGCCTCCGAGATCGATTTTGTCAACGTGCCCGGAGACCTCGATAACCTGGTTGATCAGATCAGGAAGATGAAGGGTGGGACCCAGTACTATATTCCAATCGGAACCAGGACATGATGAATCCATAAAATCACGGTACGCTGAATCCCAAATTTTCAGCCGAAAGGAGCCAATGAATGAAACCTTCCAATTTCCTGTTTACTTCCGAGTCCGTGACCGAAGGGCATCCCGACAAGATTGCCGATCAGATCTCTGATCACGTGCTTGACAAGATCCTCGAACAGGACACCGGCGCCCGGGTGGCCTGTGAAACGCTGGTCACCACTGGCATGGTGATGATAGCCGGGGAAATCACCACTTCGGCGTATGTGCATCTGCAGGAGGTGGTGAGAGAGACGGTCAAGGATATCGGGTACCACAATTCTGCAATGGGATTCGACTGGGAGACCTGCGCTGTGGTCTCGACCATTGACAAGCAGTCCCCCGATATCGCCATGGGAGTCGATGGAACAGGTCTGTTCAAGGAACAGGGCGCCGGAGATCAGGGGCTCATGTTCGGCTATGCCTGCAAGGACACGGACGTGCTCATGCCCATGCCCATCTACCTGGCCCACCGTTTGACCCGCAGGCTGGCCCATGTGCGAAAATCCGGCACACTCCCCTGGCTCAGGCCCGACGGTAAATCCCAGGTCACCGTGGAATATGTGGACGGAAAACCAAAAAGAGTCCACACCATTGTCATCGCGGCCCAGCACAGTCCGGAGGTGGACTATGACACCCTGCGCGAGGCCATCCTCGAACACGTGATCTGGGAAGTGATCCCTGCTGATATGATCGATGAGGACACCCAGTATTTCATCAACACGACCGGACGTTTCGTAGTGGGGGGCCCCTTGGGCGACTGTGGTCTGACCGGCCGGAAGATCATCATGGACACCTATGGCGGCTTCGGCTACCACGGCGGCGGGGCCTTCTCAGGCAAAGACCCCTCAAAGGTGGACCGCAGCGCCTCCTACATGTGTCGCTACATTGCCAAAAACATTGTAGCCGCCGGCCTGGCCCAGCGGTGCGAGATTCAGATAGCCTATACCATAGGCAAGGCAGAGCCTGTCTCCGTCATGGTGGGCGCCTACAGCACCGGCGTCGTCTCAAGCAGGGAGCTGACGGAGATCGTGAAAAAGAAATTTGACCTGCGTCCGGCCGCCATAATCGAAAGGCTTGACCTTCTCAGGCCTATCTACAGAAAATCCTGCAACTATGGCCATTTCGGGCGGGAACTCCCTGAATTCACATGGGAAAGGACCGACATGGCTGATGAGCTGAAAGAAGCAGTAAAGTAATCACATAAGCTTCTTGTGAGAAGGGCTGGTAAACGCCTTTAAACCTCCGTGGTCTCAGCGTCTCTGTGTGAGATCATGTTAAGGAAAGGAAAAAGGAATGGATTACGATATCAAGGACATCAATCTGGCAAAAAAGGGCCGCCTCAGGATCGAGTGGGCGGCCATGAACATGCCGGTTCTCGCCCAGATCAGGGAACGTTTTCTCCAAGAAAAACCCCTCCAGGGCCTGCGGATTTCCGCCTGCCTTCATGTGACCACTGAAACGGCCTCTCTCATGAAGGCCCTGAAGGCCGGAGGCGCCCATGTGGTCCTCTGCGCCTCAAACCCACTTTCCACCCAGGACGACGTGGCCGCCTCACTGGTGGCCGATGATGAAATCCCTGTCTTTGCCATCAAGGGGGAGGACCACGCCACCTATTACAGCCATATCCTCTCCGCCCTGAAGCACAGGCCGAACCTCACCATGGATGACGGTGCCGATCTGGTCAGCTCCCTCCACTTTATTGCCCTTGGAAAATGGGATGAACTGGAAACAGGCGTTTCTCAATGGGGAAAAGGACTGTCTGAAGCCGACAGGGCCTCATTCCTCTCCGGCATAATAGGAGGTACGGAAGAAACCACCACCGGGGTAATCCGGCTCCGGAGCATGGAAAAAGACGGCGTCCTGAAGTTCCCCATTATCTCGGTGAATGATGCCGATACCAAGCATCTCTTTGACAACCGCTACGGCACGGGGCAAAGCACCGTGGACGGTATTATCCGGGCCACCAATCGTCTCCTGGCCGGCTCCACCTTCGTGGTCAGCGGCTACGGCTGGTGCGGAAGAGGCGTGGCCAACCGTTCAAAGGGCCACGGCGCCCACGTCATCGTCTGCGAGGTGGATCCCCTTCGCGCACTCGAGGCCGTGATGGACGGTTTTCAGGTCATGCCCATCGCCCAGGCCGCGCCCCTGGGGGATTTCTTCTGCACGCTGACCGGCGACATCAACGTCATTCGGAAGGAACATTTTGTGACCATGAAGGATGGTGCAATGATCGCCAATTCCGGCCATTTTGATGTGGAGCTGGACCTTCCGGGCCTTCGGGAATCTGCAACAGCCCGTCGTGAAATCAGGGAATTCGTGGAAGAATTCACCCTTCGAAGCGGCAGGCGTGTTTATGTCCTTGGCGAAGGACGGCTCATCAACCTGGCTGCTGCAGAGGGCCATCCCTCCAGTGTCATGGACATGAGTTTTGCAAATCAGGCCCTTTCAGCAGAGTACATGGCCAGGAATCACACCACCCTGAAAGTCATGGTGCATTCGGTCCCCCTGGAAATTGATCAGGATATCGCCCGGTTGAAGCTGGCCTCCATGGGGGTATCCATCGACACCCTCACGCCCGAACAGGAAAAATATCTCTCTTCGTGGGAAATGGGGACCTAGCCCCCGGGCCTATTCCCCTGCCGATCTCAGCCACGCAGCGGTTGATATCCCCCAGAGCAGATTGTAAAAAAAGACGAAGAACGGGGTGAGGTCGCCTAAGCCCATTCCCAGCAGGCCTTTCCCCGCCACCATGGGAAAGATATAAAAAAGCTGGACCAGCGTCGGGCCCAGGCTGAAAAGGATCCCCCTCGCGAAAACGGATCTTTTCAGCAGGGGGAAGAGGAAAAGGACCCCCCAGATCCCGCCCCAGATGAGTCTTGGGTAAAGCCAGGGGGCCGTCAGATGGGGGGCAATCTTGACACCCAGGGCGCCCGTAATGCCTCGCTCCCCCAGGAACCAGACCGCCAGGCTGTTGATGAGCCCTCCCAGGCATCCTGAGGCAAACACCAGGCTCAGTTTGATGGAGAATCTCTTCATTTTGTCCCCTCTCTCTTGAGGTTGGCCTTGGGTACAATGATCTTAACCCAGCTTGTCCCAAAGGTTTTGGTATCATACTAGATTGCCGTCCTAATGTCACATCTGTTCCTTCTTTTTTCTTGACTGGCCCTTCTCAATTCCTTAAGGTTGAGGCTTGTAATTTCGATTGTTTCGTAAAAACATCTAGTTACACGGATTTTCAAACGCCATGAAGTCTCTTTTCGAGCGTATTCCATGACCGTTCGCAGAATTTTGATACTGGCACCCACCCTGCTGACTCTCTTTCTCCTCCAGTCCTACTTCTGGGTCCCCACCTATGAGGAACAGACGAGGGGAAATCCGGCAAGGCTTAAAGAGTACATCAGCGCCTCCATCGGCGATGCGAGCATGCTCAATCCCATTCTCTCGAATGATTCCGCCAGCAGCCAGATCGAATCCCTCGTCTTCGAGGGCCTTATCGATCGGGACAAGGACCTGCGCTTCCGGGGCCGCATCGCCCGGTCATGGGATATCACCGAAGAGGCCTATTTCTATGTCAACGAAGGGGCTTCCATCCCCGGGCTGGGAAAGGCTGACGCCGATGAGGTGATCCGGATACTCAAAGAGGCGAAACGGACTTCGCCTCCCGGAAGCGCTCTCTGGAAATGCCTGAAGGACACGCGGGAAATCGACCTCATCCCGCCGCGGGACTACCAGGTGACGAGTGAGCACGGACCCCTTGGGAAGCCGGGGAAGGGCGAAAAAATAGAGTTCCGGGTCCGTGCTCCCGCCAGGATCCGCCTGGTCCTGGACAACGTCAATCAGGAGCTTTTCCATGAACTGGAGCGTCTCCTGGGCACTGACTATTTTACCGGTTTCAATGGAGCAAAGTACGTGGACGCCGACCCGCGGGCCGACGGCCGGAAGATGGAAACCTATGCGCGCAGCATCCTTCCCACCACCGAACACAATCCCGTCATCCTGTTTCATCTTCGCCCCGGCATTAAATTCCATGACGGAAGTTTCCTGACCGCTAAAGATGTCAAGTTCACCTATGACGCCATTATGGATCCAAAGAACCTTTCTCCCCGCATCTCTGATTTTGAACCGGTGAAGTCCGTTGAAGTGCTGGACCCCCTGACAGTCAAGGTGACCTACAAAAGGCTATATTCCCCGGCCCTCATAACCTGGGCAATCGGCATCCTCCCCGAACACCTCCTGAACCGCGATGCACTGCATGCCGAAGCCGTCCGAAGGGGTGAAGAACCGCAAAAATTCTCCGTACGGTTGAGCAACTTTAACCGTCACCCCGTCGGCAGCGGGCCGTTCCGGTTCGAGGAGTGGAAATCGGACCAGTTCATTTCTCTTCTCCGTTTTGAAGACTACTGGGAGGGACCGCCCAACTACCAGCGTTATTATTTCCGCATTATCCCCGACATGCTGACGCAGGAAATGGAATTCTACGCCGGCACCGTGGACAGCTATGACGTCCAACCCCACCAGGTGAACCGGCTGAAAGCGGATCCCAGGTATCAGAGCTTCTCGGGCACCTCTTTCGGCTATACCTATATCGGCTACAACGAGAGGCGCAAGCCGTTTGACGACCCACTGGTGCGGAGGGCGCTGGGGATGGCCATCGATGTGAACAAGATCATCCAGTATGTCCTCTATGGGCAGGGAGAACGCATCACAGGGCCCTTTGCCAAACAGACGGACTACTACGACGCCGCGATCAAGCCCCTCCCCTTTGATCCTGAAGGGGCACTCAAACTCCTTCAAGAAGCCGGGTGGCACAGGAACAGGCAAGGCCGGCTTGAAAAGGATGGAAAACGGTTTCAGTTTACGCTCATCACCAACAGCGGAAACGACCTGAGGAAGGCCATTCTCGCCATCGCCCAGGACGCCTGGAAGCAGATCGGCATCGATGTGAAAACGGATCTCCTTGAATGGTCCGTCTTTATACAGGAGAGGGTGGACAAGGCGGATTTTGACGCCGTCATACTGGGCTGGCAGATGGGGATCGAACCGGACCTTTACCAGGTATGGCACTCCTCCCAGACACACCCCTATCAGCTTAATTTTGTGGGTTTCAAAAATTCGGAAGCGGATGATCTCATCATCAAGATCCGGCAGGAATACAATCATGACAAACAGGTGGCCTACTGCCGGAAACTTCATGAGATCATTGCCCGGGAGCAGCCCTATACCTTTCTCTATGTGGGAAAATGGACGGCCATCCTGGACAAGCGTATTGTGATCAGGGATGTGGACAATCATGGAAAGGTCGTCTACAGGAAAATCCAACCCACCAAGACAGGCAATTACACCTTCTATTTCAACAAGTGGATCAAACTCCCTGAGGTGCCCACCTTCGCCCAGGACGGATAATTGCGGAAGGGGTCGGAACATGTTGTCGTTCATCGGTCGCAGTTTCATTCAAAAGCTGGTCACGCTCTTTTTTGTGTCCATCGTCTCCTTTTTGATCATTCACCTGGCGCCTGGAAGACCGAGCCAGATCGATCCCATGAACCCCAAGTTCACCCCGGAGATCCTGGAAAGATTTCAGAAGGAGTTCCATCTCGACAAGCCCCTCTATACCCAATACGTCCTGTTTTACAGGGACCTCTTTGCCGGGAAGACCGTCTCCTGGAAGGACAACCAGTCCGTGCTGGAAAAAATCTGGGGCCGGTTCCTGAACAGTCTCCCCCTCTTTGTGGTGGGGACGCTCCTGACCTGGACTCTCTCATTCCCCTTGGGTATTCGATCGGCCATTTTCAGGGGCGGAACCTTCGATCGGACCGTCACCTTCTTTTCCTATCTTCTTATTTCCATTCCCGGCTTCTTTTTCGCCTACGTGCTCATCATCTTTGTGGTCAACAGATTTCATGTGCCGGTCATCGGCATGGAGACCTTCGGCCTGGGCGCCACGGCCTGGTCACGGGTTGCCATGGACCGCGTCTGGCACCTCCTCTTACCGTCCGCCCTGGGCGCCACGGGCGGTATCGCCGTCCTGTCCCGCTATGTCAGGAGCCAGATGCTGGAAGTGGAAGGCCAGGATTACGTGAGGACGGCCGTGGCCAAGGGTTTGTCGCCTGAAAAGGTCCACTACAAACACGCCCTTCGCAACGCACTGCTCCCCTTTGCCACCATGTTCGGGTTGATTCTGCCGGGCCTCATCGGCGGTTCCGTGATCATCGAATCCATCTTTTCCTGGCCCGGTATGGGCAGGATGGCTTATGAAGCCATCCTTGCCAGGGACTACCCCATCATCCTGACGGTGAATTTCATATCCGCCGTCCTGGTCCTGGCCGGGACTTTCTTCTCCGACATCTTGTATCTCCTGGCCGATCCGAGGATACGGTTGTGATGGAACCTGCAGCCACCCGCAGAAACTGGAACCAAAACCTCGACACACCTTCAACGCCCAGGCGTTCCAGGCTCGAGGAGGCCTGGCGTCTTTTCAGGGCCAACAAGCTTGCCCTTGTGGGCCTCACCATCTTTCTGGCCTTTTTCTGCGTGGCCCTTCTGGGGGTCTTTCTCACCTCCGGCAGCCACCCCGTGTTTGATCCCGCCCTTGTGCGCCTGGAAGAAAAACTCCGGCCTCCCCTTTCCAGGCCGAATCTGGATGGTCTGCACCCCAAGGAAGTGCCTGCCCTGGGAATCTACCTCTTCGGCACCGACGACCTGGGGAGGGACATCTTTTCCAGGATGCTCCAGGGGGCCTGGGTTTCTCTGACCGTGGGATTCGTGGCGGTGGGCATTTCGGTCCTCATCGGCATCGCCATGGGGGGACTCGCGGGCTATTTCGGTCAGAACCCCGTGACGGCAGTCCACATTCTCGCGTGCCTGCTGCTGGGGCTCGGCTCCACCTGGATGGTGGTGGGAAAGCGATGGCTGGCCATCCCGCCGCTCCTGGCAGGCGTTCTGATCGCCGCCGTTTCTCTTCGCAACACCCGTTCACGACACGGGTCCGCCAAGGAAAACGTCTGGCTTTCGTGGCTCCAGATGCCGGTCATGACCGTTGACACTCTGATCATGCGCATCGTGGATATCATGCTGTGTTTCCCTAGTTTTTTCCTTATTCTGACGGTGGTGGCCATCCTGCCCGCTTCCATGTACAACATCATGATCGTCATCGGGCTGACCAGCTGGATGGGGGCCACGCGGTTCGTCCGGGCCGAATTCCTTTCCCTGCGGGAACAGGACTTTGTCACCGCCGCCAAGGCCCTGGGTGTGGGCAGACTCCGCATCATCTTCCGTCACATGATGCCGAACGCCCTGGGACCGGTACTCGTATCCGCCACCATAGGCATTGCCTCGGCCATATTGACCGAAGCCGGTCTGAGCTTCCTGGGGTTCGGCGTTCCGCCCCCGCACGCCACCTGGGGAAACATCCTTTCCGACGGCAAGCGTTTCATCTTCGACGCACCCTGGCTGACCTTCATTCCGGGTATCGCCATATTGATCGTCGTGCTCTCCTTCAACCTCTTCGGCGAAGGCCTGAGAGACATCCTGAACCCTAAACTGAGGAAGAGACCCTGACCGTGGAAAACGATGTGCCATTGCTCTCCGTAAAGGACCTCAAGATCTATTTCAGAAGTGACAACGGGATGGCCAGGGCCGTAAACGGAATTTCATACGAGGTTAAACCAGCGGAAACCGTTGCTATTGTCGGCGAATCAGGGTGCGGCAAGACCGTTTCCGCCCTCAGCCTTCTGGGCCTCGTTCCCTGTCCTCCGGGAGAAATCGCCGGCGGCAGGATCCTCTTCGATGGAAGGAATCTGCTCGATTGCGGCGAACAAGAATTCCGCCAAATCCGCGGGAAAAGGATCGCCATGGTCTTCCAGGAACCGCTCACCTCTCTGAATCCCGTATTTACCATCGGAGATCAGCTCTCCGAGGCCATCGAGACCCACGAAAACCTCCCCGCAGAAACCCTGCACGCGCGCAGTGTTCAGTTGCTCAAAGAGGTGGGCATCGCATCGCCGGAAGAGCGTCTCAAGGACTATCCCCATCAACTGAGTGGCGGGCAGAGACAGCGTGTAATGATCGCCATGGCCCTTTCCTGCCGCCCCGACCTGCTCATAGCCGACGAGCCCACAACGGCCCTCGACGTGACCATTCAGGCCCAGATTCTGAACCTTCTGCAAACCCTCCAGAAAAGCCACTCCATGGCCATATTGTATATTACGCATGATCTTGCCGTCGTCAGTCAGGTGGCCAGAAGGATCTACGTCATGTATGCCGGGATCATTGTGGAACAAGGGGAAACCGACCTGGTCTTCCAAACCCCGAGACACCCCTACACCCTGGGTCTTCTGGCCTCTCTCCCCAGTCGCCTGAAGCGCGGCATGAAACTCCCCAGTATCCCGGGAACCGTCCCCGATCCGGCCCACAGGCCCGGAGGATGTCCGTTTCACCCCCGCTGCAGGCTCGTGGAGACAGCGTGCAGGGAGGCCTTTCCCGAGATGTGTGATTACGGAAACGGCCACCTGAGCCGCTGCCCGATCCTTTACAAAGGAGATGGCCTGAATTGAACGGAAAACAAGCCCATTCCCCGGACCGAAAGGCCCTGCTGCAGGCAGAGGCTCTCAGAAAATATTTTCCGATCGAAAGGGGCTTTTTCCAGAGGACCACAGGCTGGATAAAGGCCGTGGACACCATTGACCTGCAAATAGAAAAGGGAAACACCCTTGGCCTGGTGGGGGAATCCGGATGTGGAAAATCCACGGTGGCGCGGATGCTCCTCAGGCTCATGGAACCCGACGGAGGGCGGATTATCTACAAGGACCGAGACATCGGCCTCATGTACGGAAAGGAACTGAAGGCCCTGCGAAAAGAAGTTCAGATTATCTTCCAGGACCCGTTCGGATCCTTGAACCCCAGAATGACGGCCGGACAGTGCATCGACGAAGGCCTCAGGGTCCTGGGTACCGGAGATCGGAACAGAAGAAAAGAAAGGACCCGGGAACTCCTTGAGACCGTGGGGCTGGCAGGGGACAGCGCGGACCGATACCCCCACGAGTTCAGCGGCGGGCAGAGACAGCGGATCGGTATCGCCAGGGCACTCAGTGTGGAGCCTTCCCTCGTCATATGCGATGAACCGGTCTCGGCCCTGGATGTCTCCATCCAGGCCCAGATTCTGAACCTGCTCAAAAAACTCCAGGACGAACTCGGGCTTTCCTACCTCTTCATATCTCACAACCTCAACGTGGTCGGCTACATGAGTGACAAGGTAGCCGTCATGTACCTGGGGCACATCATGGAATACGCACCTGCCGACACCTTCTTTGATAAACCCCTTCATCCTTATACCATCGCCCTTCTCTCCTCCCTCCCTGTTCCCGGGAAAAAGACTGCAATTGCACCCCTATCAGGTGATGTCCCCAGTCCCCAGGACCCGCCTCCCGGCTGTAAATTCCAGGCCAGGTGTCCCCTGGTGGAAACCAGGTGCAGGGAAGAGGAAATCCGGTTTTACCCGGCCGGAGACGGCCACCTGGTTCGCTGCTGGAAGGTGGCAGGCAGTTGATACCGATCCAATTTTCCCTTGACTTTCCATACGGATTTGTTAAGAATAATTATTTCGCTGGGGGATCGTCCAGTGGCAGGACGACGGGTTCTGGCCCCGTTAACCGAGGTTCGAATCCTCGTCCCCCAGCCAAACGAAATCAGGGCCGTGCCCGCGGAGCACGGCCTTACCTGTTCAGAGGGTCCCATCGTCTAGCGGTCTAGGATATCGGCCTCTCACGCCGAAGACACGGGTTCGATTCCCGTTGGGACTACCAGAAGATACATAACCCCCTGATTTTACGTAATGAGATCAGGGGGTTTTTCGTTGGTTTTACATGGTTTTCGTTCATCTTGGGCACAGTGTGCCCAAAATGCTATCCAAGTAACCTCCGACAATAGACTATCGATTGTAGGGGGCAGCTGGGCATTTTTCCTGATCCTGGCAATCCTCGTATGAAAGCCGCAGATCGCATGGGGCAGCCGTTCCCCCTTCCCTTCCGTGGATGGCCCCTGACAGCTTTTCTTCAAGTCCTCGACCCAGCTCATCTCGACTGTGCCGACCTGAAAGGTCCTTATCAGGTCAAACCTTGTCAGCCC
>CAYUCJ010000030.1:0-1352 GCA_964443285.1 uncultured Desulfobacteraceae bacterium
AGCAGGGAGGAATATATGAAGGAAAAGACCTATCGGCTGGGATGTGACATCGGCGGAACCTTTACGGATTTCGTCCTGCTGGATGACCGGACAGGGGAGATACACATCAACAAATGTTTGACAACGCCCAGTGACCCTTCCGATGCCGTGGAACAGGGCATCAGGGAACTGGAGACAGGGACTCCCGGTTTTGTGGAAGCGCTCGATGAGGTGATTCATGGCACCACCCTGGTGATCAACTCCATCATTGAGAGGAAGGGGGCTCGGACCGGACTCATTACCACAAAGGGGTTCAGGGATGTCCTGGAACTGGGGCGGGAGATACGGTATGCCCCCTATGATGTATTTGCCGAATTCCCGAGACCCCTGATAGAGAGGCGGTTCCGTGTCGAGGTGGACGAAAGGGTCAGGAGTGACGGGACCGTCTTGAAACCGCTTGATCCCGGGGAGGCCAGGGAGGTGGTCAGGGAACTGATCAAAACGGGCGTGGAGTCCATCGCCGTCTGCCTCATCAATTCCTTTGAAAATCCCGACCACGAATTCATCATCAAGAGACTCATCGAGGAGGAGGCCCCGGAGGTTGCGGTCTCCATTTCCTACGAAGTCCTGCCCCAGATCCGGGAATACGAGCGGACGAGCACGACGGTAACCAATGCCTACGTCAAACCCCTCACGGGGAAATACCTGTCCAAGCTATCCAATCGACTGGCCTCCATAGGTTTCGATGGGAGGCTCTTTATCATGCTCTCCAGCGGGGGCATTACATCCATCGAGACGGCCGCGGAATTCCCTGTCCGGATCATTGAGTCCGGCCCCACGGCGGCGGTCATATCCGGGCAATACTACGGCAGGCTTTTTGACATCCCGGAGATGTTCTGCTTCGACATGGGCGGAACGACCGCCAAGTCCTGTCTGATCCAGGGGGGCGTTGCAGGCGTGGTCCCCACCTTCGAGGTGGGCAGGGTCCAGAGGTTCATGAAGGGAAGCGGATTGACCATCCAGGTCCCCGTGGTGGATCTCATGGAGATAGGCGCCGGGGGGGGGAGCATTGCAAAGGTCAGCAGGATGGGTACCCTCCAGGTGGGACCGGAGAGTTCAGGCGCCGACCCCGGCCCCATATGCTATGCAAGGGGCGGGACGCAGCCCGGCGTAACGGACGCCGATCTCCTGCTTGGATACCTGGATGAGAACTATTTCCTGGGTGGTGAAATGAAACTGGACAAGGCCGCGGCGAAACGCGGGGTGGAAGAAAAGATCGCCGGCCCCCTTGGTGTTCCCTTTATCCAGGCGGTTTGGGGCATTCACGAACTGATCAACGAGACCATGGTAGGTGCCGCCAAGACGCACATCGC
>CAYUCJ010000030.1:1452-4319 GCA_964443285.1 uncultured Desulfobacteraceae bacterium
ACAGACAGGGGAGGGGGTCGTTTTTGAGCGTTCCCTGGATATGCGGTTCGTGGGCCAGGGCTCCGAGACCAACGTCGCTGCCCCGCAGGGCCTTTTCAGTCAGGTGAAACCCGAAGAGATCCGGGCCCGTTTTGATGAGACCTACAAGAGACTCTATGGTCGGACTTATGCCGACTCCCCGGTAGAATTCATCAATTTCAAGGTGAGGGCGACCCTGCCCCAGCGACTCCTGCAGCTCCCGAAGATGGCGGGAGGAGGCACATCCCTGACTGATGCGGTAAAAGGGGAACGCCCCGCCTATTCAGGGATTTCAGGGGAGTTCATCCCCTACCGGGTGTATGACAGGTACGGGCTTTTTCCGGGGGCGGAGCTCAAAGGACCCGCCATTGTGGAAGAGCGTGAATCCACTGTGATTATCGGGGAAGATGCCCATGGCACGGTGGATGATTACGGTTTCCTGTGGATTGATTTTGAGTAGCTATTAGCAGGAAGCCGGTTCAAACCGCAAGCGGCAACCTGTCGGGAACCATCAATCTTTCCACCTATCAAAACTTTTGAGTATGACCCTTTGATTTGTGACTTCGTTAGAAGTCCCCAGGACTGGATTTAGAATTCCATCAACGGACAGAAGGAGAAAAAAGAATGGCGCAGCAATTTGACCCGATCACCCTTGAAATCCTGTGGCGGAGACTCATTTCCATCGTGGACGAGGCGGACGGCACCGTCGCGAGGACCGCCTTTTCCAGCCTCCTGCGGGATGCACACGATTACACGTGCATGTTCACGGATCGGAAAGGACGGGAACTGGCCCAGGGAAGTTTTGCCACGCCGGGGCAGTCCGGCGCCATGGCCCTGGGGATAAAGAACCTCGTCCATAAGATACCTCTGGATCATTACCAGCCCGGGGACGTCCTGATCACCAATGATCCCTGGGTCCTCGCGGGTCATTTGAACGACGTCTGTGTCATGAGCCCTATTTTTTACAGGGGGCGGATTACCGCCTTCACGGCCTGTGTGTTCCACCACTCCGACATCGGCGGGCGTGTTTCTTCCGACAACCACGACGTGTTCGAAGACGGCCTCTTTATCCCCCTGGTCAAGCTCTACGAAGGCGGGGTCTTGAACGATGCAGTCATGGAAATGATCCGGTGGAACGTACGGACTCCGGACGAGGTCACCGGCGATATCCGTTCCCAGATCGCAGCCAACCATGTGTGTTCAGAAAAGATCTGCCAGATGCTGGAAGAATATGGCCTGGACGGCCTGGAGGGCCTGGCCGATGAAATCATCGGCCGAACCGAAACGTCCATGCGAAGGGCCATCGATAAGATTGCCGATGGTGTGTACCGGGCCGAAGGGATCGTTGAGCAGATGGAGGGAAAGAGAGATATCCACATCAAGGTGTGTGTGGAAGTAAAAGGGAGCGATATCCTCGTGGACCTGGCCGGTTCTTCTCCCCAGGTGGGCTGGGGGGGAAATGTGGTCTACAATTTCACCTACGCCTATGTTTTCATGGCCATGAAAAGCATGTTCGATCCTTATATTCCCAACAATGACGGGTGTGCCACCCCCATCGCCATGACGGCGCATGAAGGCAGCGTGGTGAATTGCAGGTTTCCCGCAGCTGTGGCCGCCAGGATGCAGATCGGCCACTTTCTGACCGAGATCATCTATCGCGCCATGGCCCGGGCGGTGCCGGATCGCGTCATCGCTGCAAGCGGGGGGACACCCGCCAGCATGAACGTATTCTACGGCAGGAGAAACAATGGCAACCCATGGCACTCGGTCATCATTCGCGGCGGCGGTATGGGCGGCAGCGCGGTCAATGACGGATACTACGATTACATTTTTCCTGCGAACGGGGCCAATACGCCTGTTGAAATCTTTGAGAGCGATACCCCTCTGATCGTTGAGAAAAGGGAGTTGCTGCAGGATTCCGGAGGTCCCGGGAGGAGAAAGGGCGGACTTGGCAGGCGCGTTGTCTTCCGGATTCCGGACGACCAGTACGCCCCCCAGCCCCCCGTCAATCTGGGTATCCAGTCCGGGCGTTTCCGTTACCCGCCGGAAGGCCTCTTCGGAGGTATGGAGGGCGCCAGGGCCCATTTCCTGATCAATGGAGAGAAAGGAAATCCCTATGGTCTGACCCAGCTCAAACCGGGGGACAGGGTAGTTATGGATGCGGCCGGAGGCGGTGGTTATGGGGTGCCGATGGAGCGGGACGAGGAAATGGTTCTGGAGGACGTGAAAAACGGATATGTGAGTATCGGGAAGGCCCTCGAAGACTACCAGGTGGCGATTGATCCTGAGACCCTCGAAATAGATAAGGAAAAGACCGGGGCCCTGCGTGCTTCTATTGATTCTGAAGGCTGATCACTTCCTCTGCCTTTCTGAGAATCCACATTCTCCGGACGAACCAATGGCATTTCAAAAGGAAGTGTTGAAAAACCCTCCTTTCAATGATACAAGAATACCGAATTTCCACCCCACCCGATACTGTTCCAACCTCCAGAGGACAGGAAAATGTACAAGAAGCCCAGCTATGAAGATCTGGAACTGAGATGCGAGGAACTGGAGCAGAGACTGGCCTCATGCCTGCAAACGGAGGAGGCTCTCCAGTTCAGCGAAGAGCGCTTTTCCGCGTTCATGGAGAACCTGCCCGCAGCTGTTTTCATAAAAGATGCGGAGAGCCGATACCTCTACGTGAACCGGTTCTATGAAGATATTTTCGGGACCAGCGAGGGATTCGTCGGCAAAATTCCTCTGGATGTGTTTTCTGAAGAAACCGCCAAGTCCATGGTCCTGGACGACCAGGAGGTGCTTTTCAGAGGCTATTCGCTCAGAGAGGAAACCGTTCCGGATAAATCGGG
>CAYUCJ010000030.1:4419-16147 GCA_964443285.1 uncultured Desulfobacteraceae bacterium
AGGTGCTTTTCAGAGGCTATTCGCTCAGAGAGGAAACCGTTCCGGATAAATCGGGGGCGGAGCACATCTATCAGACTCACAAATTCCTGATGAAAAGGAAAGACGGATCGAAATTGATCGGGGGTTTTGCCCTCGACATGACGGAACAGAGGCGGGCCAATGAGGCCCTGAGGGAGAGCGAGGAAAGATACCGCAACCACTTCGAGAACATGTCCGACGTCATCTACTCACTGGATTCTGAATTGAGGGTCCTGAACGTATCTCCATCTGTGGAAAAGCTATTGGGATACAGACCGGATGAACTGCTGGGAAAAACGTACCCGGAACTTAATATCCTGGCTCCCGAATCTCTGGAAACCGCCGCCTCGGACATTATGCATGTGATGGCGGGTGAGATTATCGAATCATCTGTGTATGGGTTCATCACCAAGGACGGCCAAAGAAGGTTCGGTGAAGTAAGCGGCTCGCCTCTCAGGAAAAACGGCAAAATTGTGGGGCTGGTTTCCGTTGCCAGGGACATTACCGAACGGAAACACCTGGAGGAGGCGCTCGAGAAGAGCGAGGCCACCCTGGAAAGGGTTTTCCAGGTACTGCCCGTGGGTCTCGGCCTTGTCCAGAATCGTGTCAGCCAGTGGCACAACAACGCCATGACGGAAATATTGGAGTACAGGTCGGAAGAGCTGCGGGGAAAAAACGGCCGTGTGCTCTACCCTGACGAGGAGGAATTCCGCCGAGTAGGGGAGGCCATAAATGAGGCGAGATTGAACAGGGAAACAGCAGAGGTGGAGACAAAATGGGTCCGCAAAGACGGGACAATCGCGGACTGCCTGGTCCGGTATACCCTCCTCGATCCCGAGAAAAAAGCGTCTGCGATGCTTGTCATGGCGGAGGACATTTCTTTTCAGAAAAGGGCGGAAGAAGAAAAAAAGAGGCTGGAGGCCCAGCTCCGGCAGGCCCAGAAAATGGAAGCAGTGGGTACTCTTGCAGGAGGGGTAGCCCATGATTTTAACAACCTGCTGCAGGCGATACTGGGCTATACCCAGATGCTTCTCATGGACATGGAAGAGTCTGACGCGGAAACTTCAAAGCTGAAACAGATAGAGAAATCCGCACAAAGGGCGAGTGAGCTGACCCAGCAGCTCCTGACCTTCAGCCGCAAGGTGGAAAGCAAACTGAGACCCGTTGACCTGAACCAGGAGGTGAGCCAGGTTAGGAGGTTTCTTGAAAGGACCATCCCCAGGATGATCGACATTGAAGTGCATCTTCAAGAGGGCCTGTGGACTGTCAATGGGGATGCTGCGCAAATAGAACAGATTATGATCAATCTGGTGGTGAACGCCAGAGACGCCATGCCGGAGGGCGGAAAGCTGGTGTTCGAGACGGAAAACAGGGTCCTTGATGCGGAATACTGCTATACACATCTCGGGACAAGACCAGGGCGATACGCCCTTCTGAGTGTCTCCGATACGGGTGTCGGGATGGGCAGGACCACCGTGGAGCACATCTTTGAGCCCTTTTTCACCACAAAGGATGTGGGGAAGGGAAGCGGTCTGGGACTCGCCATGGCCTACGGTATCGTGAAAAACCACGACGGCTACATCATGTGCTACAGCGAGCCCGGCGAGGGAACCACCTTCAAGATCTACTTTCCCGCCCTGGAAACCGGAAACGTAACGGCGGAGGAAGATCCCGTGGCGGAAGATCTCAAGGGAGGCAGTGAAACCATCCTGCTGGTTGATGATGAGGAATCCCTGAGAGACTTGGGGAAGGACCTGCTGGAAAGGTTCGGTTACACGATCATCACCGCGACGGACGGAGAGAGGGCCGTTGAAACATGGAAAGAGAAGGGCGCGGATATTGCGCTTGTTATCCTGGACCTCGTCATGCCTCGGATGGGAGGAAAACAGTGCCTTGAAGTGCTCCTCGGGATGGATCCAGGAATGAAGGTGATTATCGCCAGCGGCTTTACGGTCGACGGCCGCACGAAAGAGGTTGTGGATGCCGGGGCCAGGGGTTTCATCAGGAAACCCTATGAACTCAGGCAGATGCTCAAGGAGATTCGCAAGGTGTTGGACCATTGTGCTTGATCAAACACCCATATGGTTGCAAAAAGGAGAAACAAAATGGAAAAAGTCAAACTGGGCCCGGAGACCCTGCTTTACCCCATGCCGGCGGTGCTGGTGGGAGCAGAAGTCGATGAAAAATCCAATTTCATGACCGCCGCATGGTGCGGCATTGCCTCATCCAGCCCACCTGCCGTATCGGTCGCGATTCGGAAGGAACGCTACACATTGAAGGGTATTGAGCAGCACGGAACCTTTTCGATCAATGTGCCCTCGGTCAGCCTGGCCCGGGAAACAGACTTCTGCGGGATCCGTTCCGGCAAGAAAAAAGACAAATCCGAACTCTTTGACGTCTTTTACGGGGACCTCAAGACCGCGCCGCTCATCCGGGAATGCCCGGTCAACCTGGAGTGTAAGGTGATCCACTCTCTGGATCTCGGGAGTCATGTGCTGTTTGTGGGGGAGATTGTGGAGACCTATGTGAGTGAAGATTGTCTGATCGATGGCAAGCCTGATGCGGTCAAGATAGACCCGCTGACCTACACCACCGTGAGCCAGGAATACCGTCGGCTGGGGGGGGTGGTCGGACGGGCCTTTCACATGGGAAAGGCCCTGAAGCCCTAGAGATGATTCAAGGGAAAAAAGCCGCCATAAAGGAGGAAAAAAGGTGAAAACCCAACAGCTACGAATCCTGCCGGCTCTGATGTCTTTGTGTTGTGTCCTGCTATTGCCCGCCGGGAGTTCTGGCGGGGAGAAACGGGAGGTGTATACCCTGAGGAAAAGCATCGAAGAGGCCCTGTCCAACAACTGGTCACTCAAGGCGAGACTCGAGAAGATCGAGCAGGCGGCTCAGGTGAAGAACCAAGCCAGGGCCGAATTTTTGCCCAAACTGAGCACCTCCTATGGTTACACAAGACTGAGCGAAACGCCGACCACGGATCTCTCGCTTCCTCCTCCGCTTACCGGTGGCGAGGTACAGGTGGGCTTGAAGGACAACTACCAGTGGAAAGGCACCGTAACCCAGCCTCTATTCACCGGTTTCGCCCTGACAAGTTCCTATGAGCTGGCGAAGCTTGGAATAGATCAGTCCAGGCTGGAGGTGGAGCAGGCAAAACTGGACCTGGTTCTTCAGGTGAAGGAGACCTATTTCCGTATCCTGAAAGCGGACAAAGCCCTGGACGTGGCCAGGAGGGCTGAAGAGGCCCTGGAATCCCACGTCAAAGTGGCTCAGAATTTCTATGATGTGGGGATGATCCCTATCAACGAACTTCTGAAAGCCGAGGTGGAGCTTTCCAATGCCCAGCACGACCTGGTCCGGGCACAGAATGCTGCGAAATTGGCCCGCGCGTCTTTCAATACGACCCTATCCAGGCCTATAGACTCCCCGGTTCAGGTGGAAGATATCCTGGTCTTCAAGCCACTCGTCGTGGGGTCGAGGGGTTTCTTTGAGAAGGCCTTAGAAAGCCGGCCTGAATTAAAAGCGCTGGAGACGCGCATCCGCCAGACAGATCAACAGATTCGTCTGGCCAGGAGTAAGAACTACCCTGAGGTCGGGCTCACCTATGATTATATCAAGGAAGGTGACACCCCATCGGTTTCAGGGAGCGACTACCACGATGCCAGCCATTGGGAGGCCACGATCGGGCTTTCCTGGACCTTCTGGGAATGGGGAAAGACACGTTCTAACATCCTGGAAAAGCGAAGCCTGAGGCGGGAGTTGGTCAAAACGAAACAGTCACTTGATAATCAGATCCATCTTGAAGTAAAGAATGCCCTTCTGGAGATGGACCTGGCCCAAAAGGACATCCCCACGACCCGAAAGGCGGTCAAACAGGCCGAGGAAAACCTCAGGGTCAGTGAAGAACGCTACAAGGTACAGGCCACCACCTCCACCGAGGTCCTGGACGCCCAGACCCTCCTCACCCGAGCAAGAACGAATTATTATGACGCCCTCTACAACCATAACCTGGCCAAGGCACGGCTGCAGAGGGCCATTGGGGAATACTGATAAGGAAAAGGCTGATACCCTTAAAATGCCTCCTCAGGGATGTCCAGTGCCGATGTGTCTTCCTGCTGCAATGCCGTATGCCTGGAGAAGACATTGGGCAGGATATTCCGGCAGAAAAACCTGGCGGTCTCCAACTTCCCCCGGTAGAAGATGCCGTCTGATGAATCAGCATTCACGTCCGCAAGTTTCCGCCGTGCGATGAGCGCCTGTTCCAGTATCACGTTTGCCATCAGGGTTTCCGCAAAAGAGTCCAGGAAAGCAACGGAGCTCAAAGGAATCAACCGCACTTTTCCATCCTGGAAATACTGCACGTAGCGCATCCCGAAATCGCCGGTGGCCTGTACCGCCTTGAAAAGGAGCTTGAAATCACGGCTGAAATCCGGATCCTCCTTGTGCTCTCCGGCAAACGCTATGATCTCCTGTATCCACTCCCTGAATACGTTTCCGCTCTCCATTGCCAGTTTACGCCCGACCAGGTCCAGGGACTGGATGTAATTCGTGCCCTCCCAGATGGAAACGATCATGACGTCGCGGGCATACTGCTCCACGGGAAACTCGCTGCAATATCCCACTCCCCCCATCACGTGAATGGCATCCCGTATGAGCTCGTACCCCAAGTCGGACATGCGCCCCTTTACCAGGGGAGTCAGGAGTTCCACCCGAAGCCCCGCTTTCTTGCGGACGGCCTCATCCGGGTCATGCTCGTAGACGTCTATGAGATAGAAGAGCTTGCCGATCACGCCGCGCATGGCCTCGGTGCCGGATTTCAGGTTCATGAGCATGCGCCGGACGTCCTCGTGCTGTACAATCGGCACCCGCTCCAACCTGCGGTTCCTAAAGGGAGGTCCCTGGAACCGCTCTTTCGCGTAATAGCGGGCAGCATCGTAGGCGCTCGCGGTCAGTCCCAGGGCCTGCACCCCGCAGCCCATGCGGGCCTCGTTCATCATCTGGAACATCTTGGCCATTCCGGAATTGGGTTCGCCCAGAAGAATTCCACGGCACTTGCCGTTTTCCCCGAAGTTCAACGTGCAGGTGGACGAACCGTGAATCCCCATTTTGTGCTCGATGCCCCCGCAGAAGACGTCGTTGGGTTCCCCCAGGGAGCCGTCTGGATTGACCCGGATCTTGGGCACGATGAAGAGGCTGATACCCTTGGTTCCGCGCGGGGCGCCTTCAATGCGGGCCAGCAGCAGGTGAACGATGTTTTCGGTCAGATCCTGCTCGCCGCACGTTATGAACCGTTTGGTTCCCTCGATCTTGTAGATGCGCGGATCTCCTGCCTCCGGATCGGGCGTGGCTTTGGTGCGCAACCAGCCCACATCGGAACCGGCATCCGGTTCCGTCAGACACATGGTGCCGCCCCACACACCGGTGTACATCTTTTCTACGAACAGGGCCCGGTCTTCGTCCGTGCCGAATTCCTCGATGAGGTGACCGTTTCCAGTAGCCAGACCGGGAAAGGTCATGAACGCCATATTGGCGCCGGCGAACACTTCTCCGATTAAGCCGCCCAGTGCCGCCGGAAGCCCTTGTCCTCCGAATTCCGGGCTGCGGGTTGCACCCATCCAGCCGTTTTCGGCCATGACCTTCCAGCACTCATGAAAAGACTTAGGCACATTCACCACGCCGTCGCTGTACGTGCATCCTTCCCGATCGCCGTCCTGCAGGGTCGGGCCGATCACCTCACGGCATACCTTCAGGGCCTCATCAATGATCATGCTGAAGTCTTCCGTGGAGAAGTCCTTATAGGTTTCGTAGGTCAGGAGCCTTCCCACGTCCAATTGTTCGAAAAGCACAAATTTTAAATCCCTATCGTCTCTGCGAAAATAGTTGATTCCCATATTTACCTTGCCTCCCGGCTCCACGCGCACGCTTGCGCCTGAGCTGCTACCAGTTGTAGTCTTCCCGTTCAATAATGGTCGCCACACCCTGCCCGCCGCCTACGCATGCATTGGCGCAGCCGTAACGACCGTTCCTGGCCTCAAGGATGCGGGCGAGGGTTCCCGTGAGTCGGATACCCGTAGCTCCAAGCGCATGGCCGATGGCTACGCCGCCTCCCATGACGTTGACCCGCTCCGGATCAAGACCCAGTTCCCTGATGCAATTCAGCGCCACAACGCTGAAGGCCTCGTTAATCTCCCAATAATCGATATCAGAGGCCTGCAACCCGGCCTTTTCCAGCGCCCGTTTGCTGGCGGGAACCGGTCCAGCACCCATGATGGTTGGATCCACCCCGGCGAATCCAATGGAACGAACGGTGGCCAGAGGCTTGATCCCCTTCTTTTTCGCGGTTTCCTTGGACATGAGCAGCATGGAGGTCGCCGCTGCATTCAGGGGGGAGGAGTTGCCCGCCGTGATCACACCGTCTTTTTTGAAGGCCGGCCTGAGATCGGCCATGCTCTCAAGGGTCGCATCATCCCGGACGGCCTGATCCTGGTCCACTTTCATCACGGTGCCGTCGGCCTGCGGGGCATCAATGGGAAGGATTTCACCGTCAAAGAACCCTTCCGCCCGGGCCTTGGAAGCCAGGTTGTGGGACCGCACACCCCAGCGGTCCAGGTCCTCCTTTGTGAAGCCGCCCCGGGCAAAAAGCTTCTCCGCCGTAAGCCCCATGTTCATGGCCGTCATCATGTCCCAGTGAAGATAGGCCTGGTCCATGAACAGGGTCATATTGGGGGCGATGAGGCCTCGATCAATGGGGTACCCGCCCATGGGAACGCGGGTCATGTGTTCGTATCCCCCGACCAGCACGATGTCCGCAAAGTCCTGGGCAATCTCCATGAATCCTATCTGGATGCCGGCCATGGCGGACCCGCACTGCTGGTCCACGAACTTGGCGGGAATGGTCTCGGGGAGGTTGGCCAGGAAAATGGGAAATCGACCGCCGTAGGACCACTGCTCTCCAACTGCCGTTGCACATCCCACGAGAAAATCGTCTATTTCCTTTGGTTCAACTCCGGTCCTTTTGATCACCTCGGGCAAGAGTTTTGCCAGGAGTTCATCCCCTCTCATCTTGCAAAACCAGTCTCTTGCCGGGTCGTTGGGCCTGGATCTGGATTGGGCTGTCCTCAAGTATCCTGCAATAACGACTTCTTTCATGACTAAATCCTCCTCTCACGTTTCTAGGACTTTCAATGAACGCCTTTCGATAGTCCTCTGCTGGTTCGTTCCATTTATTCCTGATAAAAGGTCTTTCCCGATTCGGCCATCTCCGTGATGAGGGCCGCGGGTCTGAACCGAATGCCGTACTGCTTTTCCAGTTCCACGAGTTTTTCGTAAACGTTTTGGATCCCCCACTTGTCCGCGTAGCGCAGGATGCCGCCCCGGTAAGGAGGGAACCCCGTTCCGTAAATCATGGCCAGGTCCATGTCCTGGGGGCGGTCGCAGATGCCCTCTTCCATCATGTAGGCGGCCTCGTTGATGCCGTTGGCCAGCATCAGATCCACAATCTCCTGGGGGGAGACCTTTTTGGGGGCCACCCCGTTCTCCTTCAGGTACTGTTTAACCGCCTCCTCGACCTTTGGATTGGGGACGGGCTTTTCCCCGCTGTAGTCGAAGTATCCTGCACCGGTCTTGCGGCCATAGCAGCCCGTGTTGTAGATCACCTCGGTGAGGGGGTGCACCTTGTAGCGGTCCCCCAGTCTCATTTCAAAGGTCCTGCCCACGTGGTAGTTGATGTCGATTCCGGTCAGGTCAGCCAGGGTTGCCGGACCCATGGGCATCCCGAAATCCACCATGGCCCTCTCAATCCGTGCGCCCTCCACCCCGTCGGCGGTCAGAAAAACGGCCCCACCCATGAGACCTCCGAGCTGCCTCGACACATAGAATCCCGGGCCATCGTTGACCACGATGGGAATCTTCCTGATGGCCCGTGCGAAGGCCACGCTGGAGGCCAGGGTCTGGTCTGAGGTCTTTTCGGCGCAAATGATCTCCAGGAGCTGCATCCGGTGGGCGGGATTGAAAAAATGGAGCCCGATCATCCGTCCCGGATCGTCGAGAATCGATGCCATCTCGGTGATGGGCAGGGCCGACGTGTTCGTTCCGAAGATCACGTCTGGCCGGCAGATGGTCTCCAGCTGTTTCCAGATGTCCTGCTTGACCTTCATATCCTCCAGCACGGCCTCGATCACCAGATCCACCTCCTTCAGTTCCTCAAGCGATGTGGTGATCATGAGGCGGTTCCTGACCATGTCGTCCAGGTCCGCCTGCGTCATCATTTTCTTTTTAATGGGAAAGTCGAAGGTCTTCCGGAGCGCGAAAACCCCTTTCTCCAGGGCCTTGTCGTTGATATCCCACAGGACCGCCTCGAAACCATTGGCAAGCAGCAGGTTCAGGATGCCGGAGCCCATGACTCCGCCTCCCAGCATGGCGACCTTTTTTATTTTGGCCGGAGCGAGACCTTCGATCCTGGGAAGTCTTCCGGCAGCCCGGGTGTTCAGAAAGATGCCGATCAGATTTTTGGCCACATCGGAGACGGCGCATTCGCTGAAGAGTTCCACCTCTCTCACGATGTCCGCTTCCATGTCGTACCCGAGACCTTTCTCAACCGCCTCGATAGCCTTGAATGGAGCGATGTATCCCTTCGCCTTCTGATAGGTCATGACCTTGGTGTAATTCAGTAAGGCCGTTTTCTCCGCAGCGCTTGGTATCCGATCGTTCCTGTTTCGTGTCATACGGATCTTCAACTTCAGTTCGCCTGACAGAAATCGCCGGGCCGCCCGGACGGCCGCTTCCAGCAGCTTTTCCTGTTCCACTACCTCGTCCACCAGCCCCCTGGAATAGGCCTTTTCCGCCTTGATGGGTTTCCCGACGGTAATCATCTCCAGGGCATTGGGCAGCCCTATGAGCCGGGGCAGCCTCTGGGTACCTCCTGCTCCGGGGATCAGGCCGATCTGGACCTCGGGTTGTCCCAGGTTGACTCCCTTGGCTGCCACACGATAGTGACAGGCCATGGCCGTCTCAAGCCCGCCGCCCAAACAGTTTCCGTTAATGGCCGCGACGACCGGCTTGGGACCGGTTTCGATGCTGTTGAGAAAGCGGGCGGCGGCGAGAGCGACCGGGAAGATATCATCCTTTGTCTTCACCTTCTGGAGCTGGGTGATATCCGCACCGGCGATGAAGTTCTTCCCGGTGCCGGTCAGAACGACGGCCTTCACACCGTCGTCACCGAAAGCCTCAGTGACGGCAGCGCGGAAGTCCTGGGCCATCTGAGGGGACATCTGGTTGACGGGCGGGTTATCAATGGTGAGTATCACCAAGTCGTCCCTGAGTTCCGTCTTGATGGTCTTGTAATCCGTTCTCATGGTCATATCCTCTTCCTCCATGTTTCCATTGGTTTGGTCCGAAAAATGAATCGGTCGAGCCTTATTCCTGCCCCTGCTTGGCCTCCTCTTCCGCCCGAAGCCGTCTCCGGAGGATCTTGCCCACAGCGGATTTTGGCAGGTCCTTGCGGAATTCAACCATTTTGGGCTGTTTATATGCCGCCAGCTTCTCCTTGCAGAACGACATAACCTCTTCTTCAGTCAGTATCTCTCCTTCCTTGGGGACGATAAAGGCCTTGACCGTTTCCCCCCGGTACGCATCCGGGACCCCTACGGTGCAGGCATCCTTTATTTCAGGATGCTGGTAGAGGATCTCATCGATCTCTCGGGGATAGATATTGTATCCTCCGGCAATAATCATATCCTTTTTTCGGTCCACGATAAAGATGTAATCGTCTTCATCCCGAACTGCGATGTCTCCCGTGTGAAGCCATCCGTCTTTCAGCTGTCCCGCCGTCTCTTCCGGGTTGTTCCAGTAGCCTTGCATCACCAGGGGACTCCTGATAACGATCTCACCCGGTTCCCCCTGGGCGACTTCATGATTTCCTTTCTCAATGTCCACAAGGCGGACATCCGTATCCGGCCAGGGGATTCCGATACTGCCCGTCTTCCTAAGGCCCAGAACCGGATTGCTGATCCCCAGTGATGTGGTCTCGCTCATGCCCCACCCTTCACTGTAGGAAATGCCGGCGTCCTTGACCTGCTCGATGAGTTCCACCGGCATGGGAGCGGCACCGGAGTTCAGGAGCCCGATTCGTCTTGCCAGTTCAAGATCACCCGCTTTGGGATGGTTGATGATCGCATTGATGATGGTGGGAACGGCGGGAAGAAAGGTAATGTCCCCGAAACCCGACAGAAGCCTCATGAACTCATCGATTTCGAAGCGGGGAACCAGGATCTGCGTGGCACAGGTAAACACGGCCCAGCTCATGGCGACGATGGTCCCATACACGTGAAAATAAGGAAGAACCGACAGAATCGCCCGCCTCTCAATGGGAATCCGCCCCGTGGTCACACCTCCCCACAGGCTTACCTGGAGGGTGGCGGCCACCACGTTTCCATGGGTGAGGACCGCTCCTTTCGGAATACCGGTGGTGCCGCCGGTGAACTGAATCAGAGCAGGGTCTTCAGGGGAGATGGGGATTCGAGGGAGCCTGGCGCCGGAAGCACCTTCCACAAGCAGGGAAAAGTGGTTCCACCCCTCCTCCAGACCCAGCCCGGCCGGGCTGCTCGTGCCCATTCCCTGGATGCAGTCACTCATCTTAGTGACAATAATCCGGGGAATTTCTACGGACCCGCACAAGAGTCTGATGTTGGGAAGAACCATATCAAAGGTGAAAAGCGTTGTGATTTCAGTGTTTGCGGCCAGGACCCTCAATTCGTCGAAGGTGTACATGGGATTGAGATTCACTACGACCGCTCCGAGAGACAACGTGGCGTAATGGGCAATCACATATTGGGGGCTGGTGGGGAGGTGAATGCCCACCCTGTCGCCTTTTCGAACTCCCAACGCACCCATGGCCTCGGCCATCCGCAAAACCTGACTTCTCAGCTCCCAGAAGGTGATCTCCGTACCATAAAAATTCAAAGCCGGCTTGTCGGGGAAGCTGCCGGCGGTCATATACAAAAAATCTTGAGCAGGGATGCGAGGATACCGAATGCTGGTGGGCACATCATAATCATAGTGACGCTGCCAGGGCCTATGCTCCATGGGCTTTACCTCGGGTTGGTCTGGATTCGTGTCCTATTTTAGTAGTGAAGAAATCCTAGGCTGTCAATAAAAAAATAACTAAGAATCTAATTGCCAATTTAAAAATATATTGATTTTCCTATTACTAATTTATTAATAGAGCAATAATCATACTCATAATAAGAAGATGGTTTGGAGGAGGCAGCAATGAAATCAGGCAGGCGTCTGGAAGGCAAGGTAGCCGTCATCACAGGGGCTGGAAGCGGAATCGGCCGCGCAACGGCACTCCGTTTCACCGGAGAAGGGGCAAGGCTCGTTCTGGCGGACATGAACAAAAAAGGTCTCCAGGAGACCCTCGGGCTGATCAAAAGAGAAGGAGGGGAAGCCGTTACGAGGAAAGCGGACGTCTCTGTGGAGGATGAGGTGAAGGGCCTCATGGATTTTGCACTCGAGAGCAAGGGCCGCATCGATATCCTGAGCAACAATGCAGGCGTTCCCGGCGACCTTGCCAATCTCGAATCACAGGATGCCGATGTCTGGCAAAGCGTATTACAGGTTAATCTGATGGGAGCGGTGTTCACCACAAAGCATGTGGCCGGGCACATGCAGGAGCGGAGGTCGGGGGCCATCGTGAACGTGGCCTCTG
>CAYUCJ010000031.1:0-4293 GCA_964443285.1 uncultured Desulfobacteraceae bacterium
TATTCCTGTGGTTAAAATTTTCGCATGCCTTGATCTCAAACAAACTATCTCATTTGTGGATGGGCGCTGCTATCTAACTAACAGGTTATTTTTCAGGTTCTCCGAACTTCTTCTTGATGAGCTGATCAAGGGCGATGTCGTATTCTCTGGAACCTGGCGTGAGAGACTTGTTGCGTCCCAGTTCGACCATGATCTCTTCTTCGGTCCTTTCGAACCGGATGTTGATCTGGCTGATTACTTCGTTCACAACACTGTATATATCCTTGTCGGTTCCGTAGATATCCACAACGCCGGGCTCATCGATCAAGACTTCCATGATATATTGTGTCATGTAGAGAGAATAGGGATTGGGTCGGGCAACAAGGTCCCGGATGGGGGCAATGAAGTATTTCAAATCAAACTCACTGCTGTTGAGCGCCTTTTTCAGCCCTCGGAGCAGGGAGCCGGAGACGGCGGTGGGATTATCGGTCTCCACTATTTTTTTCATGAGGAGGGCCTGCGCCAGCCGGTTATGGATTTCAGAGAGCTTAAATCTCAGAAAACGGTCTCTCTGGAATGCCTCCCGCTTTTCCTGTCTCTCCAGCTGCTTTAGCAGCTTATTTTGGACCCTATCGGTGTCCCAGCTTTTCATAATTTTCCATCAATCAGTCATGGCCGTCTTGGTGCACCATCAGGAATCAGAAGATGTTTTCTTAGGAGATGCGGCTTCAGTGACCCTTTTCTCGCCGCCTGTCGCCTTTTTTTCACCGTCGGACGCCTTGGTTTCGGCCTTGGCGGCCACCCCCTGACTTCCCCCGGATTTTGAGGCATAATCCGTCACATACCAACCCGTTCCTTTCAAATGGAAGGTAGACTGGGAGATAAGTTTTTTCATTCTGCCATGACATTCCGTACACTTTGTGATGGGAGCATCACTGAATTTCTGGACGACTTCTTTTTTGTGCCCACATTTGACACATTCATATTCATAAATCGGCACGTTACGACCTCCTCTTTGCTGCGGTATCAATCAAGAGAGACTCATATGGCAAATCCTGTGTTCTTCGTAAGAATTCAGCACATAATCCATTTTTGGAAGAGACAGGTTCTTCAGAATCTCGAACGTGGTGGCATGCACCACTTTTTCTTCTCTTTCCTTATTCACCTCGGAAATATCATATCGTTGCAGGAAATTACAGAAGCGCACCACGTGGACCAGTTCGTGCGTAAAGATGTATACAAGGAATGGCAGAAGCTCCAGTTCTTTGTCTCTGTTCAACGCGCCGAGTATCAGGTGATCTTGCAGGCAGATGAAATAGAAATCCTCCTCTTTGTTGTTCCAATCCCGTGCTTCGAGCCTTGAACCCTTTCTCAGGACAGCCAGTGCATAGGCGCTGATGTCGTCGGGTGCCAGGGATTCAAGGGTCCAGATGTCGTATCTGTACCGCTTCCACTGCCCGAACGAGAACTTGAAGAAATTTCCCGTCTTGTCTTCGGCAACATCGAGAGCCTCGCTCAACGTTGAAAGCTCCCTCGTTTTGAAAGTCCTCAAGTCCATCTAAGAAACGCTTTCATCGATTCCTGTTGTGATGAAAATAAGGCCCACCTTCCAAATGTCAACCTCCGAAAAGGCATTTCTTGCATGGTGGCGGTGACTGGATTTGAACCAGTGACTCTGCGGATATGAGCCGCATGCTCTGACCAACTGAGCTACACCGCCATGAAATGCCTAATTTATCATTTAATCTCAATTGGCATTATTTTGTCAATCAAATAATCCCAACCCACCAGGAGATCATTCCTTGTGTCGGCGGACCCTGTCCCTTCAGACATATTCCGGTATTTCTCACCGTAGCAACGCCAATACTGTAGCTGTGGCGAAATGACTACAAACGGTCGTTCGAAACACCTGATAAACATTATATCAATTTGAAATTACACGATATATGTAATATCTCATGCTCCGGCACAAAACTTGCTGTCTTTAAAGTTACTTCTGGAGTGTGCGTTGCATTTACTGGATTCTCCCCTGTCTTCCTTAGGAGAAGCAAGAAACCAAACAAGCAACGGCACATCCGGTAGTCCCCCGGTCGCCTCCCGGGGGTTTTTCTTTCGCGTGCCGTCCATGGGACGATGTGACTTCTAACGAAGTCGTGCCTCTCAAGAGCAGGCAAACGGCATCTTCCAGAAGCTACACTCCCTCCGGGGTCTTTAGAAAGCGTCTGAAAAAGGGTCTCAGGTTCGGCCCAATGCCTCCATTGCCTTCGTTGTTCACAGGCTGCCGCTTGCGGCATAAAGCAGCTTCTTACGAAGTCCTGACTCCCGCAATGCCCTTATCACCTTTGTGGACTCATCAGCTCCCAAAAAGAACGGGACCTGGAAGGCCACCCCTCCAGGTCCCGTTGAGAACCGCTGTTCTCCGGCGTCTCTAGAGATACTTTTTTACTTCTTCGGTCAGGGCCGGCACCACATCAAAGAGATCTCCCACCACGCCATAGTCGGCTTTCTGAAAAATGGGGGCATCCGGATCCTTGTTAATGGCCACGATAAATTTGGATGTTCCCATGCCCGCAAGATGCTGGATGGCCCCGGAAATTCCACACGCAATGTAGAGATTTGGTGAAACCACCTTTCCGGTCTGGCCCACCTGGTCGGTCTGGGGGCGCCATCCTGCATCGACGGCGGCGCGCGAGGCCCCGACCGTGCCACCCAGAACATCGGCAAGTTCCTCCAGGATCTTATAGTTTTCAGGTCCTTTCATTCCGCGCCCGCCGGAGACAATCCTTTCGGCCTCTGTCAGGTCTATTTTTCCGGCCTTGTCTTTGAGAACCTCCACTACTCTGGTTTTCAGGGCTGCGTCCTCCAGCGCAAAAGAGGCGTCAATGACTTGGGCCGACCTGGAGGTGTCCGGCTCGGAAATCGTCATGACATTGGGTCTGGCCGTAGCCAGGTGTGGCCGGCTGTTCTCAAAGGTGACCGTCGCGTAGGCCTTCCCTGCATAGATCGGCCTGGTGGCAACGAGATTTCCATCCTGTATTTCAAGGGCGGTGCAATCCTGGGCCATCCCGATATCAAGCCTTGCGGACAGCCTGGCCGAAAGGTCCTTTCCCTGGACCGAGGCGCCCATCAATAGAACGGCCGGTTCTTCGGATTTCGCCAGATCGGCAATCACGGACACATAGGCATCCGTTGTGTAGGGATCCAGCCTCGGATCGTCTGCAACCAGCACCCTGTCCGCTCCGTAGGGACCCAGCTCGGCCGCTTTGCCCTTTATGCCTGATCCCAGGAGAACCACCGTCAATTCCTGGCCCAGAGCGTCCGCCAGACGCCTTCCCTCGCTCACGACCTCATAGGTGACTTTTCGGATTTCTCCCTCTCTTTGTTCTGCAACTACCCATACTCCCTGTGCCATCTCAATCATCTCCTTCATTGGATATTCGATAATAGTGGGTTCACTCAGGTTCTCCAGGGTTTCTATCAGCTCCACACAGCAAGTGGCTAAATGACCTTTGCCTCTTCGTGCAGCAATTTGGCCAATTCGGCGGCCTTCTCCTGGGGTGATTCCCCCTCTACAATCTTTCCGGCCTGTCTTTCTGGAGGGGGGCTCAGTTTGATGACCTTCTGTTTCCTTGCACCCCGGCCGAATTGGGCTCCATCCAGTCCGAGATCCGCCAGGGTCTTCTCTTCCAGAGGCTTCTTCTTGGCCTTCATGATACCCGGAAGGGAGGCGTACCTGGGCTCGTTCAACCCTTTCTGCGTGGTAATCAGGACCGGAAGATCAGAGCCGAGGACGAGCGTTTGTCCCTCCACCGGGCGGTGCACGGTGACAGATTTTCCATCTCCCGCCACTTCCGCTCTGGTGATGAGGGCTAGATGAGGAATGCCAAGCAGTTCCGCGAGCGATGCGCCGACCACACCCATATCCTCATCGATTCCACGCTGGCCTGTAAAAATAACGTCATGGGCAAGATCCTTGATCGCGGCGGCCAATACCTTGGCTGTGGCCAGGGAATCGCTTCCCTCCAGTCCATCGTCACAAATCAAGATCCCTTTGTCGGCTCCCATGGCCAGAGCCGTCCGGATGGATTCCGTGACACGTTTCGGTCCCATTCCGATGACCGTCACTTCGCCCCCAAATTTCTCTTTGAGGCGGAGCGCCTCCTCAACACCAAATTCGTCGTACGGATTCATGACCCATTTGATATCATCTGTGACGATGGATTGACCATCTGGGGCAATTTTTATCTGGCTCTCCGTATCGGGCACCTGTTTTAGACAAACGATAATATCCACTTTCTCCCCCTTTCCTATCAC
>CAYUCJ010000031.1:4393-16140 GCA_964443285.1 uncultured Desulfobacteraceae bacterium
TGACGGGCAACACCACGATCACACCGCCATTCCCCGCAGGAAATAGCCGCTGATCTGTTGGGCAGCCGTTCTAATATCATATTCCTTACGGCTTGACAACACCCAGAATCTTGACATCTCATCCAAGGCCCCAAAAAATGCCCTTTCGGCGATACCGGGTATGACATCCTTTCTGAAGACGCCCTCTTCCTGTCCTAAACGAATAATATCGGCAATCAAATCCAGGTATTGTGCAAACCGTTCGTTCTTGTATTCTTTCATGAACTTGCTGCTCTGCCTGAGTTCGACCTGGATGATTTCGGCCACGTCCTTGTTCTCTTCAATGAGCTTCAGGTGGGTAAGAGCGAATTCCTCCAGCTTTCTTGCCGGGTCATCCTCTTCGGCCAACTTTTCAACCATGTTGTCCAGAACCTTTTTCATCTGCTCTTCGAAAAGGGAGATCAGAATGTCATCCTTATTCTCGAAATAGAGATAGATTGTACCGTCGGCAACGCCCGCCTCTCTTGCAATATCGGAAACCTTTGCCTGAAAAAAGCCTTTCTCGGCAAATATCTTTGTAGCTGCTTGAATAATCCTGAAATATTTCTGATTGCTTTTCTTTTTTCCCATACCTGGACCCAGTTATGAATGATGATTCATTCAGATTATTTTTACCATTCCGCATTTCCTCTGTCAAGGTTTTTTTAATATCACAATTTGAAAGGATTACATTGTTTTCATCTTGACAAAACAAACGGAATTCTCTATGTGTTAAACTTAACATAGTGAAAATCCTATGAATTACTGGCGATAATCGGAGATCACCTTTTCGCGTGAAATCTGGCCTGGCGAGGATGGATTAGGTGCGCTGACTGACTCTCTAGGAAGCGAAGGAGACCGCAAAATGCCCGAAAAAGCATCACGTCTCACTGACAAGAAAATACTCGTGGTGGACGATGAAAAGGATGTGCTGGATACCATAGAGGAAATCCTTGAGTCATCCCGTGTGGACCGGGCCCAGGATTTTGACACTGCAGTGGAAAAAATTCAGAGGAACCGTTATGATCTCGCCATCCTGGACATCATGGGTGTCAATGGACTGACCCTCCTCGAAGAGACCGTGGAAAGAAATATTCCCACCATCATGCTCACAGCCCATGCCATGAACCCTGAAACGCTCATGAACTCCATCCGAAAAGGCGCCATATTCTACATCCCAAAAGAAAGACTGGCACAACTCGATGTGATTCTTGAAGAACTTCTGGCTGCCATAGCTTCAGGCAAGGCCGCCTGGCAGATTCTCTTTGACAAACTCGGTGATTTTTTTGATGAAAAATTCGGCCCCGACTGGAAGGAAAAAGACAAGGCCTTCTGGTCTGAATTCAGCCGTACCTATCAGGTAGCCAAAGGGACGCAGGCCAGATTGCTGCACGACGAAAAGGTCCTCTCGAAGGGCGTTTGACGCTGGTTTCTTCCTTGACAAAACGTAAGAACTCTGTTTGAATCCGGGTCATCTTTTAAAAAGGGAGGGCAGATTTTTTTCTTAAATCCACTTTAAGCTTCAGGAGAAAGGAGTGCAACGTGAAGACAAAAAAGGTATTATTTCTCGCAATGGTCTTTGTTTTGGGTTTCGCTTTGATCGGTGGTTCTGCCTGGGCAAAAAAGGCGCCCTCTCTGGCCGCCTGGAAAGCCAAATTCGATCCTTCCGGCGCCAAATACAAATGCATCGTCTCCAATGTCTCTCATCCCGCCATTAAAGGCGTCTATGCGGGCTTCGCTATCCGAGACGAGTTGTGGAAACGCACCAACGGCCAGATTTATCTGGATTACAAACCTTTCTCCATGCTCGGGGGCGAGGTGGAGGTCCTCAACCAGTTGCAGATGGGCGCGATACAGGGGATGGGCTGCAGTTCGGTGGCAGCCACCAACCTCGGTCCCCGGTTCGGCCTGGTCAATCTTCCTTTCCTGATCAATTCCTTCGACAAACTGGACCGGTTCGTCAACAGCGGCAAGTTATTCGACCATTATATGATGGCCATGGATCACCAGGGCATCATGGGCCTCGATATCACCGGTTATGGAAACTACGGCTGGGCCACCACGGTGCCGGTCCGGACCATCGCCGATGCCAAGAAGGTCAAGTTCCGCATTGCCGAGGCCGCCGTCAACAAGCTGACCTACAAGGCCTGGGGCTTCAACCCGGTGGTCATGCCCTGGCCGGACGTGCCCGTTGCCCTGAAACAGGGGGTCATTACCGGTCTGGATCACGCCCCTATAGTCTGCAACCTCACCAAGAAATTCGAGGTGGCCAAGTATTTCACCCAGCTCAACTACGCCCAGGGACTCTTTATCTGGATCTTCAACAAGGCGTGGTTCAACACCCTGCCCGCCGACCTGCAGCAGACCTTCAAAGCAGTAGTCCATGATGTGTGTGCGAAGATCCGCGTAGAGACCAGAAAGCAGGAAGCAGATCAAATCGCCGATGCCAAGAAAAAGGGCATTGAGTTCTTCAAGCTTTCCACTGACGATATGAATACCCTCAAGAAAGAGGCCGACTCGGTCTACAAGGAATTTGCTCCGGAAATCAACAAACTCTACCCCAGTGACACGTACCGTCCTGCAAATTATTTGGAGGAAGTGGAAAAATTTATGCGCTACAAATAGAAAACGTGTGTTGAACCAATAACCGGGCGGAGAGTGCCGACAACGGCCTCTCCGCCCTTTCACGAGAGCTTCCCATGATATCTAAGGTGTTAGGCGTACTGGACCGGATCTTGAGTTTCATCGAGGACTGGTCTCTATTTATTTCCACCATGGCCGCTTTGTTAGCCCTCTTCTTTAACGTGATTCTACGCTATGGTTTCAATTACTCCCTGGCCTGGTCTGAAGAACTGGTCAGGGAAGTCATCATCCTGACGACCTTTATCGGCTGCAGCGCCGCCATAAAGGCCCGTTCCATGATCAAGATCGATGCCCTGGTCCAGATCGTCCCCGGCCTCAAGACACCCCTCAATTTTGTCAGTCATTTTGCCACCCTTGTCTTTTCCTCCATGATGATCTATTACGGTTGGAAAATGGCGGCCCTGCAAATCGTGACAAACCAGAAAACCATCATCATGCAGATCCCGCTGGTCTATCTGTATGCGTTGCTCCCGGCCATGGGAATCATGATGTTTATCAGGACCATCCAGGTCCTGTACCTAGACATCCATGAAATGAAATCCAAATCCGGAGAAGCCTCGGCCACCTGATTGGGCATATCCCCTAACCGAATACCCCTAGCAATGCGGAGACGAGCCGAAAAATGGAGCTAAGCCAACTGGCAATTTTGTTGATTCTTCTGGGATGCATGGCCGCGACTGTTCCCGTATTCATGAGCCTCTTTTTTACCGCAGTCCTTGGTTTCGTCTTTTTTACCCATCTTCCCCTCCTCCTTCTTGCCCAGACCATCTTTCGAAGTATGGATAAATTTGCCCTGGTGGTGGTCCTTTATTTTATCCTCTGTGGAAATATTATGACGGCCGGGACGACCGTGGACAAACTGATCAAGGTGGCCAATGTACTGGTCAGCTGGCTCCCAGGCGGGCTGGGTATGGCAGGCGTCCTTGCCTGCGGCTTGTTCGGAGCCATTTCAGGATCCACCGTGGCAACCGTGGTGGCACTCGGAGGCTTCATGATTCCCGCCCTGTTGGAAAACGGGTACGAGGAAGGCTACACCATGGGGCTCATGACGACGGCTCCCAACCTCGGCGTCATTATTCCGCCGAGTATCGGCATGATTCTATACTGTATGATCAGCAATGTGTCCCTGGAAGGGCTTTTCCTGACCGGGTTCGTCCCCGGGACTCTGATCATCGGCGGGACCTGTATCTACACCTATTTCTTCTACCGGAAAGACACCAAGATCGTCCGCAAACCGGTCCCCAGCATCAGAGATGTTGCGGCCATACTGAAGGAGTGCTTCTGGGCTCTCATGCTGCCCGTCATCATATTCGGGGGGATCTTTTCCGGGGCCTTTACCGCCAACGAGGCCGCAGTGGTTGCCTGCGTCTATGCGTTTATCGTCGAACTCTTCATTCACAAATCCATCAAACTAGCAGACGTGAAGAAGATAACGGTCAGCTCGGCCGTGACTTCAGCGACCCTTCTCATTATCGTTGCCGGCGCCACCTGCTTCGGCCGGTACCTGACCCTGGAATCCATCCCCAACAAGATCACCGAGGCCGTGCTGTCAAGCATTCACTCTCCCCTCGTCTTTCTGCTCATCATCAACATCCTCCTCTTGATTGTGGGGATGTTCATGGACATCATCTCCGCGACCCTGATCCTGGGGCCTGTTTTTCTGCCCATGCTGGGAGCCTTCAATATCGATCCCATGCATTTCGGTTTGATCCTGACCGTCAACCTGGCCATAGGCTATTGCACCCCCCCCATGGGGGTGAGTCTGTATATTACGGGCGCCATAGGGAACAAGGACCTGCTATACGTGTCCAAGGCCGTGCTGCCGTTCCTTGCCATCCAGATCGTTGTGCTTGGAATCATGACATATATGCCTAATCTCGTCCTCTGGCTGCCGCGCGTATTTGGCTTCGCCTAACTTTCGCAGAATGAAACGGTGTTCGCTTATTCCACGCTCTCTTGCGATTGGCCTGGAGTCAATGAGCCTGTCCGCCCGGAGGAACGGTGACTTACGATTTTATCAAACCTTAAGGAGGAAAATTTTCGATGAACTATGCAACCTATGCCAAGATTCACGCCCGCCATCTCCCGGATAAGATCTGCCTGATTGAAAGAACCCCCTCGAGGAATCAGAGGAGGACCCTGACCTGGAAGCAGTTCAATGATGAGATCAACAGGACCGCCAACTATCTTCAGAAGGAATTGGGCGTCAAGGATGGCGACTATGTGATGCATCTGCAGAACAACTCCCTGGAATGGCTCATCACCTATTACGGCATCATCAAGATCGGCGGTGTCGTCGTTCCACTCAACTTCAGATTTGTGGGCTCCGACATCCTCTATGCCGCGGAAGTCTGCGACCCCAAGGTTTTCATCCTGGGGTCGGAATTTCTTCCAGTGGTCCAGCCGATCCAGAAGGACCTTGCCACGGTCGCCTCCTACATCTGTGTGGGTGATGACGTCCCTGAGGACATGACGGATTATGGAACCATTGCCGCCTACGACGACCTCTCAGAGGCCCTGGTCCAAGTGGACGGCCAGCACGACATTGCCATGATGTTTACTTCGGGCACCACGGGGAAACCCAAACCCGTTCTCCATACGCACGATTCACTCAACAACACCGCCATCAACCTCGGCATGAGCTATTTTGTTCAGAAGAACGACAACTATGTGTTTTTTCTTCCACTCTACCACAGCGGCACCCTGTTCCTATGGGGGCCCTTTTACGCCACCGGGGCAACAGGCACCCTCATCAGGGAATTCAAGGATCCCAAGTGGATCATTGAGGCCATAACCGAAGAAAAGGGTACAGATGTCTTGATTGTGGTCCCCATTGCCGTCGCCCTCCTCAATGCCATTAAGAACGGTGAGATCAGACTCTCCGATTATGACCTTTCAAGCTGGAAATATCTGGAGATCGGCGCACAACCCGTTCCGTTCGATGTCATGAAGAGCCTGGTGGAGACCTTTCCTGCCGGGGTATCAAATATCTATGGCATTACCGAGGGGGGAGGGGGTGGAACCTTCAATCTTTACCCTGAAGATGTTTTGCGAAAACCCGGATCCATCGGCAAACCCACTTTCGGCGTGGAAAGTGTGGCCGTGGATTTTAAGGGGAATGAGGTCCCGCCGGGAGAAGTGGGAGAGCTCATATTTTCCAGCAACAGGATGATGAAGGGGTATTTCAATAATCCCGAGATGACGGCGGAGACGCTGAAAGATGGGTGGCTCTACACCGGGGATCTCGTCAAAACAGATGAAGAAGGGTTTTTTTATATTGTTGACAGAAAGAAGGACATGATCACCAGCGGAGGGGAAAACATCTTCCCTGTTGAGATTGAAGACGCCCTCATGGAGCACCCCAAGATCGATGATGTGGCGGGCATCGGGTATCCCGATGACCGGTTGGTGGAAATCGTCATGGCTATCGTCCAACTCAAAGAAGGGGAAAGCATGACAGAGGAGGAGCTCATAGCGTTCGCCAAATCCAAGATGGCCCTCTACAAGGTTCCCCGAAAGGTCGTCTTTGACAATGTCATGAGAAACCCCACGGGAAAACTCATGAAACCCCAGATGAGGGTGAAATATACCGGACGTAAAGAGGCTTTCAAGAAACTTGACTGATTTCCTGTTGATGGAATCGTAATAACCCCATCCTTGGACTTTTTGCTCACGGAACCCGAAAAGTGTGATTTAAGGAACGGGGCACCCTTGCCCCGTCCCCTTTATAACCCATTGGGCGGCATCATTTAAGATGGATGACCTAGATCTTTCAGCCGGTGGCACATTTTGGAATAGGGATTCTTTCAGGTTAATCAGGCCTGATGAATACCCGAAGTTCGGCCTCGACCCTTCGGATATCCCTCTGGGGACTTTTCCGGCCCTGAAACATCCCGCACAACTCCTCAGCTCCTATGGTGGAAATGCTTACGGTTTCGGCATTTTTGAAAGCTATGACCGTTTGAACCATTCCGATATCCAGTTCATCCAATCCGTCGATTTCAAAAATCCTGACGATGTCAAAAAGCACCACAAGAGGGTCAACGAACTCTACAGGAAAATCGGCATATTGACCCGGTTTTCCAGCCACGGCAAACCCTTTTATCTGATTCCCATACACCTCGTAACCGGTTCACTTTCCCACATTCAATCAAAACTGAATGAAATTGTGAAAATCGTCAATTTCCACAAGAGGAAATACCTGAAGGAACATTACGACATCGGCCTGGTTGCGCACCGGGACGATTTAATCGTCAGAGAGCTCTCCCTCAGGCTCAGTGAGCACCATTTTTTTGTCCTGGACTCCCCCGAAAAACTGACGGCCTTGAATGAAGGACTGGATCTGGTCATCGTCACCCAGGACCTGTACGCCATGATCCTGATGGAGCCCTTTACTCCCGATGCGCGTGAGGACATTTCCAAAGCCCACATGCACCAGTGTGCGACCTATATCCTCTGGAAACTCTACAACCTCCTGACCACGGACGGCGAACTGTTCGTCATCTCCGACAGGCATGTTCCAAAGACAAATCGTACCGCCAGGGTCTTCTTCAAGACCCCGGAGGAACAAAAGAACTTCGCGCTTTTCTCACACATTTTTAAGACCAGGAAGAGGTATCGTTCCAAAGAAACCGACTTTCGAATGAATATCTTTGATTTTCAGAAATACCTGAGCGGGGTATACGTCGAACCGGAAATTATTAGCAGGCTGCTCAAAGGCAGGACACTCGAAAACATGGGTTTCGAAGAAATAGACCATCTGCCACACCTGGATATGGACTATCGCAAGGCCGCCCTTTTTCAGGAGCAGGAAAAGACCTGGTCGGTCCTTCTCTCCACATTCTTCGACGAAATTTTCCTGAAGCCCTTTATTCCTCCTTTTGTCCAGAGAGAATGGCAGGAACGGTTTTCCTGCGTCGATTATGCGCCTCAATTCATGCTCCTCTACCTTGGACAAAAAAAACCGCTCATTACAACGCTGAGCAAAGTGGAGCAGGAAGTCACCGAATCCAGTCTGGCCGGTTGTCCACTGCCTTTCCTGGCGGAGTACAGGGATTCATTTTCCTTTGTCATTCGAACCCTCCAGATATTGAAAAACTTGTGGAAAGAGGGGGATGAGACCTTTCCTCAAATCCTTCTCGATCGGTTGATCCAGCCCCTCGAGAACAGGAGGAGGCGCTTTCCCGCATTGAACGATGTCCTTAGGTTGATCGCTAGGATACCGCGTCTCCAGAAAATCGAAATATACCTGAACCCGGACCAGATTGAAGGCCCGCGCACAAAGATGTTGGACAACCTTGCGGCGCTGCCTTTTTTTGGCATTTCCGCGGACGAAATCCGTGAAATGGTCCTCATCGTCATCGGCCACAGCCCCATGGGTCGAATTGTTTCAGGAAAGCTCAATGAAAAGAGCCTCCAGCCCATTTCTGATCTCGCTCGTCGTTTTGATCGACAGCAGGCACTCAATCTTCTCCGTTATTGCCGACTGATGACCCTCGCGGAAACCGTTGCCGCAAAAGGCACCCCTATAACCAACGAACAGCTCGTAGAACTCTTTGATATCTATGAAAGTGCGTTTCGAATTGTGACCAACAGGGATCTGGATTGGGACACCCTCATGGATGAAAAAATGACCGCCTTGGGGGGTATACGCAACAAAACCATCCGAAAGATCCTCATGATGACGAACCATTTTGAGTTTCTTTCCAGCTGGCCGGAACTGCCGAAAAAGGGAATCATGGAAAAGGAGTCCCTTGCGGATTATGACAAAGAAAAACTCTCCGGCATAGAAGATGTCATCAGATTGGTGACCATTATCGCATCTTTTGAGCATAAGTTCCTCGGCTCAGATCCGCTTCAACTGCCGGCCTTTTGCAGAAAATTTCTGGACCTTGAATTTCATGGAACCTTCCATCTTTTCGAACGGATGGACATCCGGCTGGTATTCATCCTCCTGTGGATTACAGCAAATATCGTCCGGGGCAAGGTCCTCAACTATAACCCCATTCTAGCCGATGCTGAAAATGGCGACCTGAACAACGTGTTGAAAAATCTTGAGAACGAAGCCAAAGAGATCAATCTCCGATACCTGGATATCCCTATCCTGGAACAGTTCAGCGAAAATCTCTATCAGCATGGTTCAGCCTTCGTCGTCGGAACGGGTTTTCAATTACGCGTCAACCCGGAACCAGGCGTCCTGGATGTGGGATACGTGGATCTTGACCAACACATCCGCCGTCTGCAGACCCTTATCGCCGAGGTAGAGGGAAAGCCCTTGTCAGAAATCCCTGACTCCACCCTATCGAACCTCGAGAAGTTGTTTTCAAACCTCGAGAGCTTTTATCAAAGCCATGAGAGGCTCCTGGAGCAGTTGGGCGTTGATTCAAAACTGCCTGCAAAACAGAAGAAATGGTTTCAAAACATCCGTCAACTGCGAGACAGGCTTTGGACCTATTTTCAGAATAAGATATTTGATCCCGCGTTCTTTTATTGGGACACCAGGCGGCTCTATGATCACGCTCCCTCCGTGATCACTTTCATATTTCCCGAGTTCATGGCGCTTCGAAAACTCCCGGTCCTCGGCCGCCTCTATCTCAAATCGTCTCTCATAGACTATGTTATGGCGAGTGCCAGAAAAATGCAGGCCCTGGTCCGGAGGGATCAAAAGGGATTTCAAAACCTCCAGTTTCTCCACAGGCTGGCCCAAAGGGAATTCGGTCCCATGGCAACCGGGACCATAGGTGTCAGCGAATCTCAAATAGCCCGTCTCGAAAGCATAGTGGACCGGCTGCGCCAGAACAGGGCGTTATTTGGCGCCTTGGTGAGGAGCTTTCTCTTTCAGGAAATCGGACGGGTGGCTGTGTTCAGGGATAAGTACGCCTCCCGGTTCAACCCTGCAGATTTTTCCGACGCCGGGGCCTTTTTTCTTGAAGAAGAGAAACTGGGCGGGCGATACGGACTGAATGCTGAAACTGAAAAAACCCTGATCTTTCTGGTTCGCCACCACAGCCTTTTCCATCATATCTTGAGAGGAGAAATCGGTTTGAACGGGCTTCAAGATGTCCTGATGCCCGGTAGCAAGGATCTCTTTGATGCCTTTTTCGTGTTTTCATTCGTGATGCTTTCCGCCATGCGTGAAGACCTGGTGCTCGAAGATCTGGCCGGGCGACTTTTTGACATCAGGACCAGATGCCTGAGAGCTATCGCCGGAAAGACCACCTTCGACGAGGAACTGGACCAGATCTATCTCCGCAAGGGAGACCTTTTCCACGCCTTGGAAGATTTCCAGATGAAAGGCTTGCCGGAAGGCCTTTTGCCAACGGAATATCTCTCATCGCGCCATTGGGATGAAAGAGAGACAAGGCAGAGATTAACGTCGGGAAAATTGGTGTTTGCCCTGGAGCGTTTGTTCAGGCTCAGAGGCATCCGATACTGCCTGTTTGTTGACCTGATCCAATTCATAATGAAATTGCCCCTGAGATATATCTACAACAAACGCCGCTTTTCCAGCATGGGGTATGCGGCTTTCGAAAAAGAACTGTTCGAGGCCCTACGTCTCTACAACACCCTTCAAGATCTCGGTGAACCGGTGCGACATTTTATGCTGAATCATCTCATCGGAGACCGGGTTCGTCTTTACGGGTACGAGAAAATCAGCGGCTACCTCAACTACGGGAACCAGATCAAACTCCTCCTGATCGGACTTCTCGGGGCTGACAAATTGCTCTCGAAAAACGACTGTGTCAATCTCAGTTTCCTGCCCATGGATGAGGATATATCCAGGCGCTACGAGGCCATAAATGATTTCCTGAACCGTCTGCCCATTGAAAAAATATGGGGGAACACCCATCAGATCACCCAATTCTACCAAGCAAAGGCAGGCATTCGACTCGACCATCACTCTGACCAGAAGGTCGTCTCAATCCGTTTCTTTGACCGCATCAACGTTGCCAAAAAAATCGACCACATGAACGCCATCAGGAGTGTAAACCAACTCAAGAATTATTTTCACTACTGTCTTCGCGTCTTGAGAAATTACCGCTTCAACACCGATGATTATGAGCTGCAACTGGAGGCCGCCTTTGAAGAGAGGCATCATCAGATTGCAGAGAACATTCTCAACCAGGCGAAGAAGAAGATGGAACTCATAGACGACTTTGAAGCGTTGTACAACGCTACCCATGAAACCGAAATGCACAGTCCGGAGCTGGGGCTCACCCAGGACCAGAGGAATCGGATGAAGGATTTCTATGAATTACGAAAAGACCAACTCAGGCGTGACAAGCTGACCGAAATTCAAAACGCGATCCGTTCCATCAGGGACAAACGCAAGCTGCAGGATTGCTGGGACAGCACCAAGGGGTACCTGCTGCACAACCGCGCCTATCTGGGGAAGGAATTTGAAAACATCGTGGCAAAAAGATTTGATGAATGCGCTGAAAGGTTGACATCCGCTGAGACGGTGCGGTGAGCCGTTGAATTCATTCGAACGGCCCGAAAAAAAGCCGGAAGATCTTACTTGCCCTTGCTATCCTGGGAGAAGCTGATAAGATCAGGATACTTGAGATGATTCGTCACAACTTACCCGATCAAGAAAACGGGGAACCCTATTGAAGAAAGGTGTGGAGATCATGTGCCTGGCCATTCCGTCCAGAATCGTAAGTATCAAAGACCAGATGGGAACGATTGATGTTGACGGCGTCAGAAGGGAGGCCAGCCTGCTCCTTCTGGATGATGCCCGGGTAGGCGACTATGTGATCGTTCACGCAGGTTTTGCAATCCACAGAATTGATGAGACGGAGGCTTTGGAGTCCCTCAAGACCCTGCGTGAAGTGGCCGCCCTCATGGCGGAGAAATCTTGATGACTTCGCAAAAAGCTGGTTTATGCCGCAAGCGGCAACCAGTCGGGAACCAAAAGAAAGCGAACCTGGCACTCTTTTTCAGACTCTTTCTAAACACTCCTGAAGAGATGGACGTCCATTTGGGGTTTAGCGTAATGTCATAGAAGCGCGTAGGGTTTGGGAGGCGTAAGCCCCAAATAGTCGTCCATGTGGAAGTGAGTTGCCAAGTGCACTATGAGAAAGCAC
>CAYUCJ010000032.1:0-15749 GCA_964443285.1 uncultured Desulfobacteraceae bacterium
AATGACGGCGGCATTTCCCTCGGCCAGGCCGTTGTTGCGGCCGCAGTGGCCCGGAAATGAGACTTATTTTGGAAGGAAGGAAAAATGTCCATCAAACACCTGAGGGAATACAGGGATCCTGAGATCGCCAGAGGATTGATCGAGGGTATCCGGAAGGCCTGCAGGAAACCGGTCTGCCTGATGGAAGTCTGTGGAACCCATACCATGTCCATATTCAGGAATGATATCCGGTCGGTCCTTCCGGACGGGATCTCCCTCATTTCGGGCCCGGGCTGCCCGGTGTGTGTGACCGACCAGAGTGAAATCGACGCCTTCGTTGACATGGCCGGGATGGACAACACCATCATCGCCACGTTCGGTGACCTCATGCGGGTCCCCGGCTCCCATTCCTCGCTTCAAAAACAGCGGGCGGAGGGCAGAGATATCCGCGTGGTCTATTCCTCCATGGACGCCCTGGACATCGCCGCCCGAAATCCTGATAAACAGGTCGTTTTTCTCGGTGTCGGTTTTGAGACCACTGCGCCTACCGTTGCCGCATCCCTGTTCCTTGCCGAAGAGATGGGCCTTCACAACTATTTTGTTTTTTCCGCCCACAAGCTCGTCCCCCCCGCCCTTTCCGGACTCATGGCAAACAGGAAGGTCAGGACGGACGGTTTTATACTCCCGGGCCATGTTTCCGTAATCCTTGGAGTTAATGCCTACCGCTTCCTCGTCGAGCAATTCCGGATTCCCTGCGCGATTGCCGGATTCGAACCCGTGGATATCCTGCAGGCCATATACAGTCTGGTCAGACAGGTGGAAAACCGCACAGCCCGGCTTGAAAATACCTACAAGAGGGCCGTATCGGAAGAAGGGAACGTCAAGGCCTTGTCCTTGATGCACGACGTCTTTGAGACGGTTGATGTGTCGTGGCGCGGCATAGGGGTCCTCCCCGCCAGCGGCCTCAGGATCAAGGAGAAATTTGCCGCCCATGACGCCCAGAAGGCGTTTTCCATCAGGATCCCGCCCACGAGGGATATAAAGGGCTGCTCCTGCGGAGAGATCCTCACGGGCGTCATGACACCCCCTGAATGCCTCCTTTACCATAAGGTCTGTACACCGGAAAACCCAGTGGGGCCCTGCATGGTCTCAAGCGAAGGAACGTGTGCGGCGTTTTACAGGTATCACCGGAAAGATAAGGATGAGCAAAAGGACACGTGATATGAGAACGGATTGCATTCTGTTGGACCACGGGAGCGGCGGGAGGCTTTCTCATGAACTGGTCACCTCCCTGATCCTTCCTGCGCTCAAAAATCCCGCCCTTTCAGAAATGCATGATGGGGCCAGGGTGGACGTGAACGGTAAACGTGTGGCCTTTTCCACGGACACCTACGTGGTAGATCCCATCTTTTTTCCGGGCGGAGATATCGGGGACCTTGCCATAAACGGGACCGTCAATGACATCGCCATGTGCGGGGCAACCCCCCTTTTCCTGAGCGTGGGGTTGATCCTGGAGGAGGGTTTTCCCCTGGCGCATCTCGAAAGGATTGTGAGCAGCATGGCCAGCGCAGCAGAGCGGGCGGATGTAATGGTGGTCACAGGAGACACAAAAGTCGTCCCGAAGGGCGCAGCCGACAAGATCTTTGTAAACACATCCGGCATAGGGTTGATACCCGAGGGCATAGAGATCTCCGGTGACAGGGCGGAACCGGGGGATCAGATCATCCTGAACGGCACCATGGCCGATCACGGCGCGACGATCCTGATCCAGAGGGAGGGCATGCATTTCGAATCGGCTGTCACCAGCGACACGGCCCCCCTAAACCATATGGTCCGCAGCATGCTCTCCGCTTGCCCGCATGTCCATGTCCTGCGGGACCCCACGCGCGGCGGTGTCGGCACCGCCCTGAATGAAATCGCGGAAAAATCAAAAGTGGGGATCAGGATATTCGAGGATCGGATTCCGGTGAGGGACGACGTTTCGGGGATCTGTGAACTGCTGGGACTGGACCCCCTGTATATCGCCAATGAGGGCAAGCTCCTGGCCTTTGTGAGGCCGGAAGATACCCATGACGTCTTGGCGGCCATAAAGAAAGATCCCTGCGGTGCGGGCTCCTGCGTGATCGGGGAGGTGTTAGACGATCATCCGGGCAGGGTCTACTTAGAGACTCCCATCGGGGGCAAGAGGATCGTTGACATGCTCACGGGCGAACAACTCCCGAGGATTTGCTGACCTGGCGGAGACGGTCTTTCTTGACGGATGGCACCCTCGTTGGTTTGTAGGATTCCCCGGCACATCCAGGACGGTGTTTCCGCTGCTATCCTTTCCTGCTTTTTTTGTAACGCCTCTTGACAAAAGAGAAAAATCGTTTTTAAATGAATCCGGGTTTATTCAGTCTGTAATGGAGGCCTTTCAACCAACAAAAGGAGTGTCGCATGGAAGAAAAGGATGGATTTTACAAGAGGCTATCGGAAAGGGGGATTTCAAGAAGAGATTTCATGAAGTATTGCAGCGTGCTGACGGCCACCATGGGATTATCGGCGTCTTTCATCCCCAGGGTGGCTGAAGTTTTTGCCGCACCCAAGGAGCGCTTGCCGGTCATCTGGCTCCAATTTGGGGAATGCACGGGCTGCTCGGAGGCGCTTCTCCGCACCATGTATCCCTGGATCGACCAACTGCTCCTGGAGATCATCTCTGCCGAGTACCACGAAACCATTATGGCCGGCGCAGGCCAGCAGGCCGAGGACACCTTGAAGGCCGCGACCAAGAAATACAACGGGAAGTTCATCTGTGTGGTCGAAGGAGCCATCGCTACCAAGTACAATGGCGCTTACGGAAAGATCGGGGGAAAGACCTTTCTTGAGGTGGGAAATGAGGTCTGCAAAAAGGCCGCAGCCGTTATCTGCGTCGGAAATTGCGCTTCTTACGGGGGAATCCAGGCCGCAGCGCCCAACCCGGGCGGCTACAAGGGGGTCGGCGATGCCCTCGGCATCAAGACCGTCAACATTCCCGGGTGTCCTTACAACCCCATCAATTTCGTCGGAACCGTTGTCAATTTTCTGCTCCTTGGAAAACTCCCGGACCTGGACGATATCGGAAGGCCGCTCTTTGCCTACGGGAAAACCATTCACGACCAGTGTCCCAGGAGGTCCCATTTCGAAAACGATGAATTCGTCACCGAGTTCGGATCCAAAGAGGCGGAGATGGGTTATTGCCTCTTCCAGATGGGATGCAAAGGGCCGGAGACCTACAACAACTGCCCCACCGCCAAATTCAACGACGGGACCAGTTTCCCTATTGAAGCGGGTCACCCCTGCATCGGTTGCAGCGAACCTGGATTCTGGGACAAATCGACTCCGTTTTATCAGTCTGCAGGGTAGGCGGACCGCAAGCTGACATCGATGTATTTGAAACGCTTTGAGAAGATAAAGGAGAGACAAAATGAGTCAAAAAATCGTCATAGATCCCATTACCAGAATTGAAGGTCATCTTCGCATAGAGGTGGAAATAGCCGGTGGCAAGGTGGTCAATGCCTGGAGTTCCGGAACCATGTTCAGGGGTCTTGAAATCATCCTGAGGGGCAGGGACCCGCGCGACGCCCCGCTTTTTGCCCAGCGCACCTGAGGCGTCTGAACGATGACGCATTATCTGTCCTCGGTGAGGGCAGTCGAAAACGCAGTTGGTGTGCAAGTACCTGACAATGCCAGGATCGTTCGAAACCTCGTGCACGGAGCCCAGTTTCAGCAGGACCATATCATCCATTTTTATCACCTTCATGCCCTGGACTGGGTCGATATCGTCAGCGCCCTGAAGGCGGATCCCAAAAAAACAGCAGCCCTAGCGGACAACGTGAGCAATGATTCGAAAGGGGGTACCGTCTATTTCAAGGAGGTCCAGCAGCGGATCAAGACCTTTGTGGAAAGCGGGCAGCTGGGTCCGTTCACAAATGCTTATTGGGGACACAGTGCCTACAAGCTTCCTCCGGAGGCCAATCTGATGGCTGCGGCCCACTATATCGAGGCCCTTCGACTCCAGGCGAAAGCGGCCAGGATGCACGCTATCTTCGGGGCGAAAAACCCCCACTTGCAGAGTTTCGTGGTTGGAGGCATAACCAGCGTAAAGGACCTGACCCCCGACCGTATCGCGGAATTCCTCTACCTGTGGAAGGAGACCCAGGCATTTGTGAAGAATGTCTACCTCCCGGATCTCTTGGCCGTGGGCTCTTTTTATAAGGAATGGGGCAGTCTTGGCGGAACCACCAATTTCCTGGCCTGGGGCGACCTCCCGCAATCGGCCAAGGAACCCGAGAGCCTCTTTATGCCCAGGGGCGTGATCTTCAACCGCGATCTCAAAGGCATCAAGATGGCCGATCAGGACAAAGTGACCGAGCACGTGGCCCATTCCTGGTACAAGGGCTCTGCAGAACACCATCCTTACAAGGGAGAGACAGATCCCCGGCACGGAGACTATAACATCGATGACAAGTACAGCTGGATCAAGGCCCCGCGGTATGAGGAAGAGCCCTGCGAGGTGGGCCCCTTGGCCAGGGTGCTTGTGGGTTATGCCCGCGGGAAGAAAGAGATCAAGGACATTGTCGATACGGCTCTCAACAAATTGAGCATCCCGGTGACGGCCCTCTTCTCCACCTTGGGGAGGACCGCCGCCAGGTGCCTTGAGACCGTGGTCATCGGGGATGCCATGGAAGGATGGGTCATGGAACTGGTGGGCAACCTGAAAAAGGGCGACACCAAGACCTATCAGAAATGGACCATGCCCGACAAAGGAATGGGCTGTGGTCTGAACGACGTGGCCCGGGGATCCCTCGGTCACTGGATAGAGATTGAAAATAAAAAGATCAAAAATTACCAGCAGATCGTGCCGTCCACCTGGAACCTCGGCCCCCGGTGCAAGAACGGGAAGCTGGGTCCGGTGGAAGCATCCCTGATCGGCACGCCCGTTGCCGATCCCAAGCGACCCCTGGAGGTCCTGCGAACGGTCCATTCTTTCGATCCATGTATCGCCTGTGCGGTCCATGTGATCGATCCGGATTCAAACGAGGTTTACAAGGTGAAGGTCCTTTGAGCCAACCCCGGGACCCTTATGGCTCCAGCTTCCCAAAGGAGACATAAGGGCCCCCTCTTTTCCTTTCACCAGAGCGGGTGCACATGCCTCACCTCCCCAGGGTCCTGCAGGCCAGTTGCTGGCTCCGCTATATCGTCTCCCATCCCCGGCGGATCATCCTGCTTCATTTTCTCGTGACTCTGCTCTTTGCTTTTCAGCTCCCCAGGCTTCAATTTCAAACTGGACTCTATGATTTGGTTATTGAGGATCTTCCTCAAACCCAGGCGTACAGGGACTTTAAAAAGACTTTCGGCTCAGAAGAACTCATCCTGCTGGTGGCCAAGGCTCGCGATATCTTTGAACCGGACACATTCAGACAACTGACCGATCTCTCAGAAAGACTGTCGAGGGTGAAGGGAATCAAACGCATCGTCAGTCTTCCCACCATCAGAAAGGCCATGAATGTGACCGGTTCGGTTCCGCTTGCGCTTTTTCAGGAACGCATTGTCCCGGTGACGCTATTCAAGAGAAACCTGCTCTCTGAAGACCACAGGACCACGGTTATCTCGATGGTCCTGGAAGATATCAATGAAAAAGATCGAATTATCAATAACATTGATAAGATTATCCGGGAGGAGCATCCTGGGATCAGCCTCTATCAGATCGGCATCCCCATTGTGGCTGAAGCCCTTTCCAGGTTCACACAGAAGGATTTTTTCAGACTCCCCCCCATTACCCTCATCGTCATCGCTTTCGTACTGTTCCTTTTCCTCCGGAGAATCGTCTGGGTCCTGATTCCCGTCGGATCGGTGATCATATCCCTCGTCTGGACGTTCGGTCTCATGTCCTGGACCGACACGCCGCTCTCCATGCTCACCATGATCGTTCCGGTATTTCTGCTGGCGGTCGGCACCGCCTACTGCATGTATACCATTCCCGCCTATCTGCGTGCAGCCGAGCAGTGGTCTGATCCCTCCGAGGTGTCCTACCGGTGTTTCGCGCAAATCAAGTTTCCCACTTCTCTCGCGGTCCTGACGACCATGATCGGGCTCGGCTCCCTTCTGGTCAACCATATTGAAGCCATTCGCCAATTTGCTCTGTTCTCCTGTTTCGGAATACTGAGCATGCTCATCATCATCCTCACGTTTCTCCCGGCGGTTTTTGCTTCTTTACCATTGCCTCAGGGGAACGTCCCGCTAAAAGCGGGCAAGGGCAAAGCGCTTCTCACAAGGCTTCTCGAAAAGATCATTGAAATCAACATCCATTACCAGAAAATCACCCTGCCCCTGATGGCCCTTATCGCCCTCCTGGGTCTGATGGGTATTTTCCAGATCCGCGTCGAAACCAATCCCGTTGATTATTTCAAAGAGAACGCACCCGTCCATAAACATTTTTTCGACGTCTGCCGGGATATGGCAGGCAGTTTTCCCCTGAATATTGAGATTGACAGCCACAAAGGAGATTTTTTTGAAGACCCTGCCCATCTCAGGGATATGGAAAACATACAGGTCTTTCTGAATAGCCTCCCGGGGGTGGACAAAACCATATCCTTTATTGATTACCTGAAGCTTGTCCGTTACGCCGTGAACCGTTACCAGGAGCCTTTTTACACGCTTCCCGATGAAAGTTACGAGGTGAGGATGCTCATCAACGATTACAAGTCCATGCTGGGGGAAGACATGTTTCGGAGATTCGTGAAAACGGACCTGTCCAGGATCAATGTTCTCATGCGGACCCATATCTCCAGCTCGTCGGGTTTTCTGAAAACGCAGGAGCGTATCGAATCGTATCTCCGGCATCGTCTCCCTCGGGGTTTTGGTTTCCAGGTCACCGGTATTGGGGTGGTGATTTCTCATACCAGCCGCTTTCTCACCAAAGGGCAGATCAAGAGCCTCCTGCTCACCCTCGTCCTAATCTTCATGATCATGATGGGCCTCTTTCTCTCCTTCAAAGTGGGCGTCATCGCCATGCTGCCCAACCTCTTCCCCATTATTGTCAATTTTGGTCTGATGGGGTGGCTCGACATTCCCCTTTCCATGGTCACCAGCCTCGTGGCCAGCATCGCCATCGGGCTGGCCGTGGATGATACGATCCATTACCTGGTGACCTACAACAGCCATTTCAGGGAGGATCTCAGGAAGCGCCGGGCCCTCACCAGGACCATTCTGCACATGGGAAGCCCCATTATTTTCACCTCCCTGGCCATCAGCCTCGGATTTTCCGTCCTTCTTTTTTCCAGCTTCAAACCCACTGCCATTTTTGGACTGATGATGGCCGTTACCATGCTCTCCGCCCTAGTGGGGGACCTGATTCTCCTGCCTTCACTGATGCTCCATGTGGAACTCGTCACCATCTGGGATCTCGTCCGCATCGGGCTCGGAAAAGACCCCCGGGAAGGTATCCGGCTCTTCAAAGGCCTTTCCAGGTCCCAGGTTCATTACCTCCTGATGGCAGGGGGGCTGAAGCAGTTCGAGGCAGGCGAGATCATAGTCAGAAAGGGAGAAGTCAGCGATTCCATGTACGCGGTGATTTCAGGCGAATTGGACGTGGTGGATGTCCCTGTGCAGGGGGAGGACAACCCCTATTGCCGTGGCAATACGAGGGTGATCAACATGCTCAGCGCCGGGGATATCTTTGGAGAGATGGGCATGATCCGTTCCTGTGAGAGATCGGCCACTGTCGCGGCCACAACCCCGGCGGAAGTGCTGCTCATCAATGACCGGATGCTCAGAAGACTCCAGTGGCTTTATCCACCTACCGCCTTGAAACTCCACAGGAACCTCCTGGCTATTGTCTGCGACAGGCTGGAAAGGCTTACCGGGTGCTTCCTGGAAGACTGCGTCAGCGATCCACGCAGCAGTATCATTTCCAGGGAGTTTTTCAGGATCCTTCTCCACAGGGAATGGGATGCGACGGGACGGCACGGACACCCCCTTTCTCTCGCGGCACTTCGCATCCATGACCCGAAGACATTGGTCTGCCCGGATCTGGAACCACGGGACGCCTTCTCTCAACCCCTCTGGAACTTTCTGAACAACTCCTTCAGAGCCATCGATGTTCTGTGCCGGTACGACAACCGGCTTTTTCTCGTGCTGATGCCTTACACCGACCACGAAGGGGCAACGAAGGTATTGACACGCATCAGCAACCTCTTGTCACAACGAGTTTTCCGGTTTGGGAAAGACAAAATAACCTTCGCGGTCCGGTTCGGAGTCGCCTCGTCTGACGCGGAAAGCCCCCGGAGACCGGAAGACCTCATGGAAGAGGCTTTTCTCGGACTCGGGAATGCCATGCCCTGAGGCGGAAATGATGGGGAATTTCTTGAAAAGGCAGACAATTGACTTGATAAAACCCCACCATACGGAGTATGCTGCCTGTCATGAATAAGACTACCCAACCGCAAATCATGGTCCTCGGCGTGGGGAATCTCCTTTGCCGCGATGAAGGGGTCGGTATTCGGGTCGTGGAGGCCCTCCTGAACCGCTATGCCCTGCCCGAGAACCTGTCGGTGATGGACGGCGGCACCCTGGGCATGCAACTCCTGGGAACCCTGTCCAATGTAGACTATTTGATCGTGGTGGACGTCATAAGAAACGGAGGCCGCCCCGGGACGCTTTACCGGATTTCCGGGGAAGAGATCCCCAAACGCATCTTTGCGAAGAATTCCCTGCATGATGTGGACCTTTTGGAGGCCTTAACCCTTTGTCAGGCCCTTGACAAGGTGCCGGAGACGGTGATCCTGGGGGTAGAGCCCCTTGACATGGAATCACTGGGTATTGAATTGACCCCACTCATCCGGGGAAAGGTGGATCCTCTTATTGACAGGGTTCTCGAGGAACTGGAAAAACTGGGTGTCGAGATGAGAGCACGGACAAAAGGTGAGTGTCCCTGAAAAGATTTTTTTGAAAGGAAACACCCGAATTCGAGGCGTATCTTCTTGACATTTCCGCATACCATTTTGTATATAAGGGTGCGGGTCACCGAACAGCTTAGGGTTTCATAGTGCACAGGACATTGAGCGGTAATGGAAGCTTGAAAAAGGAGGTAAAAATGCAAATGAAGAGGAAATTTCTGACGGTACTCGTGGTCGGCCTGACCGGTCTGCTGTTTCTCGCAGTTGGGACCCTGATGGCGGCTGATGCTCCGGCCCAAAAAATCCCGGAGAAAATCAACATAGACAATACGGGCTACAAGGTAGACAGATACGGGCCTTCGCCTTTCGACCACAAGAAGCACCAGATCGACTACAAAATTGCGTGCACAGAGTGCCACCACACTTATGAAAACGGCAAAAATATCTGGAAGGAAGGCGACCCGGTCAAGCCCTGCAAGGAGTGTCACAACCCCTTGAAAAAGGTGGGAAAGATTCCAAAGCTCGAAATCGCCTACCACAAAGATTGCAAAGACTGCCATAGGAAACTGGCAAAAGAGGGAAAAAAGTCAGGACCCTACAAGAAGTGCTCGGAGTGTCACGAAAGGAAGAAATAAAGGACAAAAAGCCGTTAGGGACCAAAAAAGCCGCCCCCTCAACGGGGCGGCTTTTTTTTCGGATAGGCGCGCCTGACTCGCCTTTACGACAGGTAACAGGGCAGCCGAAAGTGAAAAGATCTTAGACTTCGGTCACCGTAATGGCTTCCTGGTCGCACACCTCGACACAGCTTTCGCAACCAAGACACTCTTCGGCGTTCACCGGTTCGGATTTTCCGTCCACCATTTCATACACATCCACGGGGCAGACCTCGATACACTCTTCACAGCCTTCACATTTGTCTTTGTCCACTACGACTTCATATCCCATCTCTAGACTCCTCCTCGATAGTAAATTGGTTTCCTCAACCGGTGCTCCGGCACCGGCATGTCATCCTGTTGAAGGCAGCGCTTCCTACCTTTTCACAAATCACGTCAGGGCTTTTAACAGTGCAAAGCCGGGGTTGTCAAGCTCTTTTCTCGAAAAGTATCAGGCCCCCACTTCCTCTTTGATGGAAATGGCCATCTTGAAAATCACCGTCAATACGAAGAACCCGGTGGCATAGACGCCCAGCGTGATCAGAATCTCCGGCGTTGTGGGCCAGTATTCAAAAACCTTGTCAAAGGGATCGGGGATAAAACCACCGATGACAAGCCCGAGTCCCTTGTCTATCCAGGTGGCGATCAGTACGGCGATGCAGGCCACCATCAGCGTATCTTCCTTTCTTCTCGTGGCGGGGACAATCAACAGCACGAGGGCCACGATGCTTACCAGGGCGAATGTCCACATCCAGGGAACCAGCTTGCCATAACCGTCAAGGCCGGCAAAAAGGTAGACAAGGGAGTGCATATGGCCGGGGATCTGGCTGTAGAATGCCGTGAAGACCTCGAGCAGGAAGAAGAATATGTTGAGCACGAAGGCGTAGGCAATGATGCCCCCAAGGGTCCTCATCTGTTTCAGGCCTGGATCAAATTTGGTCGTCTTCCTGACGATGAGGCAAATGAGAAGCAGGAGGGCCGGGCCCGCACAAAAGGCGGATGCAAGAAATCGGGGGGCCATGATAGCCGTCAACCAGAAATGCCTCCCTGGAAGACCGGCGTAAAGAAAGGCCGTGACCGTGTGAATGCTGAAGGCCCAGGGGATGGAGATATAGATGAGCACCTTGACCCATTTCTGATAGTGGATTCCCTTCCTCTCCGCGGCCACCACATTCCACCCGATGAGGATATTCAGAAAGAGATAGACATTCAGGACGATCATATCCCAGAAAAGGATGGACTTGGGGTGGGGATACAGGATGATATTGAACATCCTGGTGACCTGACCGAGGTCCACCATGACGAAAAGAAAGCACATGAGAACGGCTGCTATGGCCAGCCCTTCGCCCAGGACGGTAATCCGTGCGAAGGCCTTGTAGTCATGGAGATAACAGGGTAGGACAACCATAACACCACCGGCTGCAATCCCCACGAGATAGGTCAGCTGGGAGATATAGAGCCCCCAGGACACATCCCTGCTCATGCCGGTAATCCGCAATCCCACTTTGAACTGGTAAAGATAGACCAAAAAACCTATCCCCATCATAACAAGCAGGAAGATGACCCATCCCCAGTACTTTTGACTTCCTTTCAGCGCCCTGTCAAGCATATGTGCACCTCATACTATGTAATAAACGTTTGGATTTGTACCTAATTCCGGCTTACGCCGGATCGTAAAATGTTTTCGCAGTGCCTGTCGCACATTGGAATCGGAGTCGGCAAGGTCCCCGAATATGAGCACATCCTTCTCCATTTTGTTTGCAGCTTCCACACAGGCGGGAAACAGTCCCTTGGCCAGTCTCTCGTCACAGAAGGTGCACTTCTCCACCACGCCCTTGGATCTTGTGGGAAACTCGGGGTTGGTCGGGAAATCAGGGTTCAGACTCTTTGGCGCCAGTCTGGGATCCCCCCAGTTAAAACTCCTCGAGCCGTATGGGCAGCCGGCCATACAAAAGCGGCATCCGATGCACCGGTGCCAGTCCATCATCACGATCCCGTCCGCCCTCTGCCACGTGGCTCCTGTGGGACAGACGCGGCAACACGGAGGATTGGAACAATGGTTGCAGAGCAGGAGAAAATTTCTGTCCTTGATTTCATCTGCTTCATACTCATTTTCCTGATCCGGGAAGGCATGCTTAAATGCTTCTTCCCAGATCCACTTGATCTCGACCTTGGGGTCACCAAATTCAGGGACATTGTGGACATGGTGACATGTTTCCCTGCATTTTTTCATGATCTCTTCGGTCATGTGGCGCATGTCGATCACCATGGCCCATCTTTTCCCCTCCATCAGAGGCAATGCCGCTTCCACGTCACCCGGCGCAAGCAGCTCAAAGGCGCTCTTGCCTCCGAGCCCGACCAGAGCGGATAGACCGGCGATCTTCAAAAATTGTCTTCTGTCAACACCCATCACTTACTCTCCTTCGGTACGAGATGACAATCCCAGCAGTAAGGCTGCACGTCCAGGTAATTGTGGCACTGATCACAGAACTTGGTCTTGTTCGAGTGGCATTCCAGGCAGGTCACCTGCAGGCTTTTGTAATAGACCTTGCCATCGGAGGTCGTCATATAGCGCTCGCCATCACGGACCACGGTCTGGCGCCAGTCATCCAGGAGGTGCATATGACTGCTTCTCATGTAGGCGGTGTCCGCTACACATTTCTTTGCTTCTTTCGCCTTGGCCGTCAGCACAGGCTGAGGCGCCTTGGCGGCTTTCCCGGCATTGAAGAAAAAAGGAGAAAACAGGAGACACAGGCCAATCACGAGCCCTACGATGATCTTTCCTCCATCATACATTCTCAGCATCCTCCATTCCTGCGAGAGGTTCACCACGCAGGTCCGTTGTTCTTTCGTTCTCTCCCTCAAAGACCAGGGCATTGCCAACCAGCTCATGCACGCCCGTCACTCCCACCTCCGGCACCCAGTATTCCATCAGTGTCGGCAGGACGGCCCTGTCGATGGCGCAGATGCAGGCCAGCATGTTGACGTCATGTTTTTCATGGACGTGTTTCACGGCATTGGCCCTGGGGAGTCCCCCCCGCATCCGCAGCTCCATATCCTCACCGGCGTTCAGGCCGGCCCCGCTGCCGCAGCAGAAGGTCTGCTCGCGGATCGTTTCAGGAGGCATCTCGTAAAAGTTATTGCATACACTGTTGATTACGTAACGGGGTTCTTCAAGGATTCCCATACCACGAGCCGTGTTGCAGGAATCATGGAACGTCACCCTGTGATGGTCATTCCGGCTGGGATCCAGTTTCAGTTTGTTATTCTTGATGAGATCGGCCGTGAATTCCATGATATGGACCATCTTCGTGGATTTTGCGTTTTCAAACTTTGTCCCCGTGATGGGAGAGACCGGCTCTTCCAGGAAGTCCGCCGGGCCGTTCCAGGTATCCATGTACTGGTTCAACACGCGCCACATGTGCCCGCATTCCCCGCCCAGTATCCATTTGACGCCCAACCGTTTGGCCTCTGCATACATCTTTGCGTTGAGCCTCTTGGCCATTTCATGGGAGGTAAAGTACCCGAAATTCCCGCCTTCCGACGCATAGGTGCTCCAGGTGATATCCAGGCCCATGCTCTGGAGGTAATGAAAGAGCATCAGGTATCCCATGCAGGTATAGGTCCCGGGATCGGCGAATACATCCCCGGAAGGGGTAATAAACAGGATTTCCGCACCCTTCCGATTGAAGCTTGGTTCCACCTTGATGCCCGAAACCTCCTCGATTTCATCCACGAAGAATTCGAGCATGTCTTTGAAGGCATGGGGTTGGATACCCAGGTGGTTGCCGGTCCGGTTGCAGTTCGCAACTGGAGCCGATATCCAGCCGGTGTTGAGCCCCAGGAGGTTGGTCAGTTCTCTCCCCATCATGGTCACTTCGGCCGTATCGATGCCGTAGGGGCAGAAAAGAGAACAACGCCGGCACTCGGTGCATTGGTAAAGGTAGTACCACCATTCTTTGAGCACATCTTCGGTCAGATCCCTGGCGCCGGCCAGTTTCCCCAGGAGTTTACCTCCCGTGGTGAACTTCTTGCGATACACGGATCGGATCAGTTCCGCCCGCATGACGGGCATGTTCTTGGGATCGCCGGAACCGATGAAGAAGTGGCATTTGTCGGCACATGCGCCGCACCTGACGCAGATGTCCATGAAAAGCTTCATGGACCGGAATTTGCCCAACCGATCCTTGAACCCTTCCTGAACAATATCCTGCCAGCCTTCCGGGAGTTTCCAATCCTCCTCCAGCGGGTTCCAGTCCCTCGCATTTGGAAAACCTACGGCTTCCAGGTCCTTACCTTTGGCTCCGTAGCAGGCGATGCCCTTTTTAATCTCGACCGGAGTATCCATCCAGCCCCGCATCAAGGGGGGCTTATGATCTATCTTCGATAGTTCCTGTGGTTTCGGGGTGGTGTCAGCCATATCTACTCCTTTTCTCCTGTCTCAACCGGGGTTCCGGGCTGCTTGTCTACCGGGAGACCCGCTTCTATCATTTTCTCCCTGAAATCGTCCTCATACTCTTCATAGGTATGATATTTCACCGGGTAATTCCACGGATTCACATGCCTCTTGATGCGGCTGTTGTTGGAAAGATTCCTCGTGGGGCTCAGGAAGATGCCCGCGAAATGCATCAGTTTACCGAATGGGAAATAGGCGATGAGCACACTGATGATGAAAAGGTGGATATAAAAAATCACCCCTATCCCCTCGGGGGATTTGGGGTGAAACTTGAACAATCCCACTGCCAGTTCCTTCACCGCCGTGATGTCCACGCGAAGGAAGTAGCGCATGAGGATGCCGGTAAAACCCAGGCCCAGGAGCAGGAAAAGGGGGAAATAGTCAGCAGGCAGGGAAATATAACGGATCTGCGGGATATAGATCCTCCTGACAAAAAGATAGGTCAGGGCCAGCATGACCAGCATATCTGTCAGATAGACCTCCGGCACATTCAATCCGGGGATGGGGAGTACACCCATCTGCATGAATCCGTCCAGGCTGTTCAGGACCTGAACAAACCCCGGCACCTGCTCTATAAACAACCTGAAGTGTCTAATAAAAATGACGAGAAAAGAGTAGTGAAAGACCAGGGCGGCCAACCACAGCCATTTTTCCCACTCGTAGTCTGCCTTGGGTCCGTCTTCGGCCATCCTGTATTCCAGTCTTGTATTCCTGAACAACGACCGGAAGGTCAGGACCTCGAAGATCATCCGCACGATGACACCAGCGGTCCCCTTCGGATTATCAATGCGGCTGTGCTTGATCCACGGCAGGGACCATTGCTGTCCGGCCGTCGTGGGAATCCGGAAGGGAGAGGGTGAACGCGCCCACCCGATCACCCTGACCGTGATGCCGGCAAAAAATGTCGCCATGGCCGCATAGGGAACAATGATGCCGAAAAGTACGCGCAAATCGAGCGCACCCACCCCGATCCAGGGTATCAGAACCACAAGAAGGACGGCACAGAAGGAAAAGAGGATGCTCACTATGAAGTTCATAAACACCTACCTCGCTCAAAAAAACACTAACAAGTTTTGTCATTACCGAGATTCGGGACCACATCCGGAATCTCACATACAAGGTTCGCCCTCTGAAGCAACCTCGTAACCTGTCTCCTGACCTCGTTGACCCTTATTTCATAGATCTTTTCACGGCACTTGGCGTAGCTGTCGAAAGCCATCAAGATCATCTCATCCATTCTATTGTCCAGTTCCTGCAATGCACTCGAAAACCCATTGCCGGACCGGGACTCGCCGACCGCCGCTCGGGTCATCTCCTTTATCCGGAAAAGGAAGGCCACGGCCCCCGACGGTTTGAAATCCTGAATGGCCCTCACCCGCAGGATGCTGTCAAGGGCCGCCGACATTCCGTCTTTTTTCTCCCTCACAAAGGCTTCAAAAAGCCTCTCCAAGTCTTCCCTGACTTCATGTCCTACCGGGTTGGCGAAACGGCTCCCTCCTTTTTTCAGGAACCTCTGCGTATCCGTGGGGTATGACTCTATGAGGACGGCCTGCCATTGCTTGATTATTTCGGCTTTTTTTTCGTGCAGAATATCTTGAAGTTCCATACAGGGACCTTTTGAACCTTCTATTTTCCCCGGCTCCATCCTAATGAATTCGGTGAGGCCGTTTTAAGAAGAGAAAGGTGACAATCAGGTCGTCACCCGCCGGAAACCCATCGGCCGCCGGAGAATTGCCGGATTACTTT
>CAYUCJ010000033.1:0-11579 GCA_964443285.1 uncultured Desulfobacteraceae bacterium
CTGCCCGCAGCATTTGACGATGATCGGCATTTTTGGGGATATCGCCGCCGTAAAGGCGGCGTTGGATGCAATTGGTGCCGAGGATCTGTGATGGGTTTCTGGGACCACCTGTCAGATCGAAATGAACTATCCAGGTTTGAGGATAATACCTAGATGATACTCGGAAGGATAGTGGGCGACGTCTGGTCCACCAAAAAAAATGAAAGAATGTCGGCCTTGAGGCTGTTGTTTGTGCAGCCTCTCGGAAGAGATCTAAATCCCGTGGGTGAGGTCCTGATCGCTGCCGATGAAATCGGTGCGGGTACCGGAGAAATGGTGATCGTCGCCCAAGGCGCACCCGCCATGCAGGCATTTGAAAGGGATAAACCCATTCCTGTGGACGCGGTTGTCGTAGGCATCGTGGACAATCTTGATATGACAGAAAGTTCATAGGTGTTGATACGTGATCATGAATCATGAAATCCTGGAAAAAGTGCGAGCCGCAGGGATCGTGGGTGCCGGTGGTGCCGGATTCCCCACCCACGTGAAACTCAGTGCCGAGGTCGAGAGGGTCCTGGGAAACGGGGCATCCTGTGAACCGTTGCTCATGAGCGACCCTTATCTCATGGAAAGGGAACCCCAAGAGATCCTCCGCGGGCTTTCCATCATCATGGAGTGTACCGGGGCCGGCCGAGGCACCATCTGCCTGAAAGGGAAACATGACAAGGCAATGGCTGCGGTTCAAGGGGTTCTCCAGGGTGGGCCCTTCAAAAACATAGACGTTTTTCAGCTGGGAGACTTTTATCCTGCAGGAGACGAGCAGATCCTGGTCTATGATGTCACTGGAAAGGTGGTTCCGGAGGGGGGCATTCCACTTCAGGTTGGAGTGGTAGTCAGCAACGTGGAATCCCTTTTAAACATTTCCCGGGCGGTGGACGAGGGAAGCCCAGTCACGGAGAGATACCTGACCGTTACCGGGGAGGTCGCAAACCCGTTTGTCATGAAGGTTCCCATAGGGGCGAGCATTGGAGAAGTCATCGATTTTGCAGGCGGCGCTATCGTTGACGATTATAGGGTGATCCTGGGGGGGCCGATGATGGGGGCGGTGACCTCTGATCTTTCCACACCCGTCACGAAGATCACCAGCGGCATCATCGTGATGCCTGCGGATCACAATATTATTACGGGGAAAACAAAAGACCCTGACAGGTTGACACGAATCACCAAGGTCGTATGTTGCCAATGCTCCCGTTGTACTGACCTTTGTCCACGATATCTCCTTGGCCATTCCTTAGAGCCGCACAAAATTATGCGCCAACTTGGATCAGGCAGTCCTCTTGCTAAGGAAATCATGGAAGACGCCCTGATCTGCTGCGAATGTGGTATATGTGAGAAATATGCATGTCCCATGATGATTTCACCGAGAGAAGTCAATGCTCAAATCAAGCAGAAACTGCTCAAGGAGGGGGTGAAACGGGCGCCGAAGCGGAGTGAATACAGACCATCCCCGTTCAGGGATGTTCGCAAGATTCCCACCCGAAGACTCGTGGAGCGTCTGCAGATCGGACACTATGAGGACCATCCGGCGTTCATGAAAGAGAGCATGCGGGTAAAAGAGGTCAGGATCCCGCTCAAACAACATCTGGGGGTCCAGGCGGCCCCTGTGGTCAAGGCAGGTGATCGTGTAGCGCGAGGTAATCTAATCGGCGAAATTCCGGACGGAGCCCTGGGGGCGAGAATTCATGCCAGTATAGAAGGGAGTGTCATCTCCGTGGATGATGCCGTGGTTATCAGGAGATAGCAAACCAAGGCGTCGAACCACGGCACAGGCAGGAAAATAGGATATGGAATTCAAGGCAATAGGTCTCATCGAAACGAACAGTGTTGCAAAAGGCATCGAATGCGCGGATGAAATGTTGAAGGCTTCCGATGTGGAGATCCTTCTCGCCCGCCCGGCGTGTCCGGGACGTTATCTTGCGATGATTTCAGGAGATGTCGGATCTGTTCAGAATTCTCTGGATATCGGAAAAGAAACTGCCGGTGAGTTCCTGGTGGACTCATTCATCATTCCCAATGTGCATTCAGCAGTGTTTCCTGCCTTGAGCTGTGCAAATCCGATTTTGGAACTCAGGGCCCTGGGTATCATCGAAACCTATTCATCCGCGTCATGTATCACCGCTGCAGATGCGGCGGTGAAGGCAGCGGATGTGGAGTTGATCGAGATTCGATGCGCCACAGGTCTTGCCGGGAAGTCATTTGTGACCATGACGGGCGACGTGGCCTCAGTCAACTCGGCGGTAGAAGCCGGTATTGAAATGCTGGAAGATGAAGGTTTGATCCAATGCCATGTGGTCATTCCTTCTCCCAGTGAAGAGCTTTACAAGAGTCTTGTATGATAAACGCTGTCAGAAAGGTGAGGGAAATGCTGAACCGCCCCTGGATGTGGGATTTTTCCGGGGCACAAAGCCTGTATGCGGGTGTGGACATAGGGACGTACAAGACCATTGCTATCGTTGTAGACGAAAAAGGCAGAACCCGGGCAGCCAATATGCGTCGTGCCGAAGTTGTCCGAAGCGGACTCATCCTGGATTATATGGGCGCCTTGAATCTTGTGCGGGAACTCATGGCAGAACTCAGAAAACACTCTCCACGGCCCATTGAAAAAGGGGCCACATCCTATCCGCCTCAGACGGAGTCCGGAAATATTAAGACAACGAAATATATCCTTGAAGGTGCTGAATTGGATGTGCTCGAGATCCTGGACGAACCAAGTGCCGCCAACCTGGTGCTCGGTATAAAGAGTGGGGCCATCGTGGATGTGGGCGGCGGAACTACGGGCGTGGCTGTTATCAAAGACGGTAAAGTCGTTCGCACCAGGGATGAGGCAACAGGTGGCCTCCATCTTTCTCTCGTCCTGGCAGGGCACCTTAGGGTGAGTCTTGAAGAAGCGGAAAAGATCAAGACCGACAGGGGGATGAACCCATCAGTCCTGACCGTAGTTAGACCCGTCATCGACAAGATATCGGGAATTGTGGATTCCTCGCTTCAGAATTTTAAAGGGATTGAGAACGTTTGCATGGTCGGCGGAACCTGTGAACTTGAAGGCCTGGCGGGAATTGTTGGGGACAACCTGGGATTGGATGCATTCCAACCGGAGGCACCTCAGGTCATCACACCTTTGGGGATTGCTTTGTCATGCCTCGGCAGAAACGGGAACAGTCCAGTTTTGATGTAATCGTAAAAAGTCCATCCGTGGACTTTTTACTGACGGAAACCGAAAAGCGTGGTTTTTGGTTTCCATACAAATCAACGGGCTAAACTGCAACCCATTGATTTGCGTGCCCGTCCATGGGCACGATGATGACTTTGTAAAAAGTCATCAGTTTTAGGGGCGAGACCTGATGGATAGTATTGATCCGGAAAACGTGAAAAAAATAGTTAAAGATGTTGTCAGGGAGATGCGTTTATCCTTCTCTAAAGACACTGAAGCGCCCGGCAGAGAGACGGGAAATAAAGGTCCAAAGGTATTAATTGTATTCCATGCGGGAGTATTAAAGCTGGATGAAGCCATGATTCAGGTACGGCTCATCCAGGAATTGGCCGGAAAGTCCAGTGTCTTTACTGACGAATGCGCCCGAGGTCGGGTATGCGGGGATGATGTGCGAAAACAGGCCGGGGCAAGGTGCATCCTCGATACCGTCAGGCCGGATGGTCTGGAAAAGGTCCTGGAACTGGCGGACGTCCTGGTTCTTCCTACATTTTGTCTCAAGGTCGGTGCAAAGGTGGCAAATCTGGTTTGTGACGACCACGGATCGGGCGTCGTTTTCTCGGCCTTGGCCCGGGGAAAAAAGATTCTGGCCTCGCAAGATGGGTTTCTCATCAATAAGACGCTTTCCAACACAAAGATACGGGAAGAGATTGATCGCATTCTGCAAAAGTTGGAAGACTATGGGGTAATTTTTTCCCCAACCGATCAGTTGGGGACGATGTTCCGACAGGTAGCGCTTGATTCTCGAAAACCAGGAGATCAGCAGGGAAAAAAGGATCGGAATACGGGGGATGCGCTCTCTCTCGGAATCGTTACTGCAAGAGACATCAACAAAGCCGCGAACGACAAAAAGAATTTCATACGCGTGGCTGCAGGGGGCGTCGTAACACCTCTCGCCGGTGACCTGGCGAAGGAATATGGGATAAAGATAATAAAGGGCTAATGGATCGCCCACCCCTGAAGATTTGTAACAGCCCACAAGAGGAGATGAATGAATGGGAGAATTAAGGGCCTATTGCCATTTGGACCGCTTGCAACCGCAATTTGCCTCACTGTTTGCAACCCGCTGCCGGGGTTTTCTTTGTGTGGAGGGGATGGCCTCGCTTTTCGTGGAAGTTGTGCCGGGTATTGAAGTGAACCACTTGACCGATATCGCCCTCAAACTGACAAATGCGCGGCCCGGTGAGATGATCGTGGAAAGACGGTATGGCATGCTTGAAATTCATTCCTTTGATCAGGAAGAGATCCTCCATGCGGGGAAAATGATTCTGGAAGAACTCGGTTTGAAGGAAGAGGAGAGGTTGGCCCCCAGCATTCTGGCAACCAGCATTATCAATAAGGTTGATTCCTACCAGGCCGTTATTATCAACCGCAACAGCAAAGGTATGCTGGTCCTGGGGGGTGACGACGTATACCTCCTGGAAGTAACCCCTGCCGCATATTCGTCCATTGCGGCAAATGAGGCTGAAAAACACTGTAATGTGAGGTTGGTTGATATACGGTTTTTCGGGGCTGCAGGACGTGTTTACCTGGCCGGAACACAGGCTGAGATTCAGACTGCAGCCAAACTCGTTGTAGATACCTTGGCGAATGTAAAAGGCAGAAAAGGATAGAAGAAAACCGAAAACCACGCTTTTCGGTTTCCGTTAGCAAAAAGTCCCGAGGAGCGGACTTTTTAAGATTTCATCAAATATGGGAGAAGCCAATGGCACCTGCTTTTGTCTTTGCTGAAGATATTGCCAAGGCCCTTCGAGAGGGTAAAAGAGAGATAAGAGTGTCGGAAGGCGCCAGAATTTCCGCGGCCGCCCTTGATCTGATCAAAGAGAAGAATATCCGGGTCGTACGTGAAGCCGACCCCAAGGAGAATGACGGTAATGAGGTACATAACGCGGATGGGCGCGAGGAAGAAGCGGAAACCGGGACGGGAATCGATCATGGCCCAGAAGGCGTTTCATCACTTCCCTCTCGGAATGGATCGTTGTCCGAAGAAGATGTGGAACTCATCGTCAACAAGGTTATCCGGCGTTTCAGGGAGCTAAAGGGACAGAAGCCCGCCGAACCGGAGAAGAGAGAAGCCTTCGCTCAAGACGATGATGACCTGGTGATATGCCGGTGCGAGGAGATTACAAAGGGAGAGATAAAAGAGGCCGTCAGAAATGGCATGAAGACCTTGAACGGCATCAAACGGGTTACCAGGGCCGGAATGGGCCTCTGTCAGGGACAGACTTGCCAGCGTCTGGTGAGCCAGATACTGGCAGGTGAGCTGGGACTGCCTCCAGGTGAACTGGAACCCACGACGGCCAGGGCTCCCGTCAGACCCCTCAAATTGTCTGCCTTTGCAACGGGTTGACCTTGCAGCAAGGCAGATGGGTTTGGATGAAATGAAATCGACGGACATGAGGATCGGGGAATAGAATGCCGAATACAGCAGATGTGGTTATTGTGGGCGGTGGCATCATGGGGTGCGCAACCGCTTACTATCTGGCCAAAGAGGGCCTGAAGCCGATCGTTGTTGAGAAGTCTGATATAGGTGGAGAGGCCTCCGGAAGCAATGGCGGCGGTGTCAGGCAGTCAGCAAGAAACCTGAAAGAGATGCCGCTGGCCATGGAGAGCATCAGGATGTACGGTGAACTCCACGAGGAACTGGGCATGGATGTGGAATACGTGCGTAAAGGGAATCTCCGCCTTTGCACCACCCAGGACGAAGTGGAAACCATGGGAAAGTCCGTTGAGAACCAGAGGACGACGGGACTTGAACTGATGATGCTGGACCGAAAAGAGGTCCTGGATATCAACCCTTTTATCGGCGAGAAAGTCGTCGGCGCCAGCTATTGTCCATCGGACGGGCACGTGAATCCCTTTCTGGTGACCTATGGATATTTCCTGAGGGCCAAGAACCTGGGAGCGCGATTCTGCACTCAGGAGGAAGTCACTGACATCAAGCTGCGGAAGGGCAGAGTTACGGCGGTTGTGACGGACAAACAGGTGATTGCAACCGATCTTGTTGTGAACGCGGCGGGGGTGGCCGGCCGAAAGATCGCCAACATGGTGGGACTGGATATTCCCTTGCGACCCATTTTTTCAGAGGCCATGATTACCGAGCCCTATCCCCCCCTTTTTCCTCAGATGTTTGGGCATGCAAAGGCCCTTTTCTACGGGCGGCAGACGGTTCACGGTCCTTTTTTCTGGGGCGGTTTTGTGGGCAATGAACAATTCATCCATAGGGGAGGAAAGCCTCTTTTTCATTTCATCGGCCCTGCAGTGGCAAAAGCGGTTCTCGATTATTTCCCAATCTTGAAAGATATCCATGTAATTCGCATGTGGTCGGGACTCATTGCCGGGATTTCAGATGGACTTCCGGTGCTTGGGCTTACGGAAGAAGTTCCCGGGTTTCTCTTCTGTACCGGATTCAGCGGGCATGGCTTCGGGCTTGGCCCCGTTATTGGAAAGATCATGGCAGAGCTCATTATGGATTGTGAAGTTTCCATCCCGATTCATGATTTCTGCTATGGACGTTTCAGTAAGGGTGGGGATGAGGAGTGCGTTTGCCAGGGAAATGCCACGTGCACTCTTACAGCGGCCATCTGTCCAAACAAACGGGAAATGGTAAGGAACATTTAAGCATTCTGAAAGAATCTTAAAAAAGGCAACTTATGATAGATCTCAGGGCGTTTGCCATTATTGATCAAATTCAGAAGCAATTCGCGGGTTACATTGGCAGTACCGCGATGGGCTATTATCCCATTGCGGGGCAGTCTGCATTTTTTGTTGAAATCGCTCCTGGTATTGAGATCAATTCCATCACCAACGTGGTTCTCAAACGGGCCAATGTCAAACCGGGGGCAATGGTTGTCGAAAGGACATTCGGCATGTTGGAAGTCCACGGGGATTCACCTGCGGATGTTCGGGAAGCTGCTGATGCGGTCCTGGAATACGTGGACATGAAGGAACATGACAGGCTAAAACCGAAAATCCTGGCCTCGGACACTATCGATCGGATAGAGGCCCACATGACACAAATCATAAATCGCTTTCGGGCTGCCAGCATGATCCTGGAGGATGATACGCTTTATGTGCTGGAGATGGCTCCTGCGGGATACGCAGGGTATGCCGCCAACGAGGCTGAAAAGGCGGCAGATATTAAGCTGATCCATGTCACGGTGTTCGGGGCTTCCGGTAAGGTTTATTTTGCCGGGGAGAGATCAGACGTCCTGGCCGCCAAAGAGGCGGCCGAAAGCGCGCTCGCATCCTTAGAGGGCAGGGAATATTCTTAGGTTTTTCGTCGGGTATGAGGAATGAAACTGGCTAAGAAGGACCTTTTTGAACGACTCATAAAGACCTATCCCACCCTTTCTCCAAAAAAACGGAGGGTGGCTGATCTGATCATGAGGGATTACAAAAAGATCTTTCTCATGACCGCGAGAGAAATCGCCGCCGAATGCGAGGTGAGCGAGCCGACGATCATACGATTTGCCGTGGATCTGGGGTTTTCGGGATATGCGGAATTCCTACAGTTCATGAAGGGGCTGCTCCACACAGAGCTGACAGGCGCCGAGCGGTTCGCGAAGGCCAGCAAGAAAAAAGGACATGGGACAACTATCCAGAGATATTGCCACAATGCGATCAGGAATCTCGAACAACTTTCGCGTTCCATCTCCGACACCGAACTGAAGGGTATTGCGAGAACAGTCTTGAAGGCGGGCAGGGTGTATGTGGTGGGATACAGGGCTTCCGCGACGCTGGCCTACCATTTCGGCTACCTGCTCAAGAAAATACGGAAGAACGTCTTCATTGATACGGATTTGTCCTGGGAACTCACAGATATGCTGAACGATGGGGAGGAGTCGACGCTGCTTTTCGTGATCGGATTTCCACGTTATCCGAGACGGACCATAGAAATTCTAAAGTATGCCAGGAAATGCAAGGTGAAGACCATAGGGCTCAGCGATAATCCCAGGTCACCGATCATTACCCTTGCAGATGAGTATGTCATCGTGGATATTGAAGGCGTTTCATTCATAGACCCTTTCGCCCATATCATTGTCTTGCTGGGAGCCCTGGTCCACGAAATTGCCTTTCTGGACAATCAGCAAGCCATGAACCATCTTTCAAAATTTGATGAGGGCGTAAAGAGAGCCAATGAATTCTATTCGATTGAGGCATCCGAAGAAAACCTGGAGTATCGATTCGATAGCCCTTACGTTACTTCCCTTTGGCCCCAGAAGGAGGGGGCATGACAGTTTTGAGACGGGCTTTTTTGCGGTTCCATCAGATTTCGATAAATACAGAATGTGGAAAAACAGGAAACAACCAAGAGAGGCAGATATGGGTCTTGACGAGAAAGTAATTTCCCGGATTGTTGAGAAAGTCGTTCGAAAAATGATGGAACAACAAACGGATAGCAGCGATTCAGAGAACAAGGTTCCCAATAAAGAAACGGGCGTGAAAGATGGCGTCTTTCAACATATGGAGGATGCCATCAGGGCGGCTCAAGAGGCTCAAAGACAACTCGTGGCGTTGCCTCTCTCCGTGCGCGAAAAGTCCGTACAGGCTATAAGGGATACCGGGTTGAGCAATGCAAAGGAGTATTCAAGGGAAGAATTCAAGGAGACGGGTCTTGGCTCGGCCGAAGACAATCTAAAGAAGATTCATTCTTCCTGCAAAGTCCTGGGCATGGAAGACCTGGCTCCCGAAGTCTATACCGGGGATAAGGGGTTGACCGTAATAGAAAGGATTCCTATTGGTGTCATTGCGTCGGTGAATCCGGTCACAAATGGTGTCCCCAGCATACTCTTCAATGGCATTATGATGCTGGCGGGCGGCAACACGGTCATCAACAATCCTCATCCCAAGACAAAAGGTTCGTCGGCCCGGGCTATTCGAGACCTGAACAAGGCCATCCTGGGCGCGGGCGGACCGCCCAACTGTATCTGCTGCCTGGAAGAGCCTTCCGTCCCGTCGGCCCAGAAACTCATGACCCATCCGGATATTGGTCTCATTGCCGTTACGGGCGGGCATGGAGTGGTTGCTTTTGCGTCCAAGACCGGAAAAAGGGTCATTGCCGGTGGACCGGGAAATCCGCCGGTCGTGGTTGATGAAACAGCAGATCTGGGCCGGACCGCCAGGTGCATTATCGAAGGAGCTTCTTTTTCCAATTGCATGGCCTGCGCCAGCGAAAAGGAAATATTTGTAGTGGATTCGGTGGCAGATCGGCTGAAAGAACACCTGAAGCTCTACGGTGCCTATGAGCTTACCCGCGATCAGGGGAAGGAACTCATCAAACATATCTTCAAGGAGGTCAAGGGGCCCGGAACGCCAGGCGTTATCAACATGGATTTCATTGGGAAACCCCCGAGCTTTATTCTCAAGTCCATTGGGCTGGAAGTGGGTCCTGAGGCGAGAATTGTCATCCTGGAGACGGACAAAGACCATCCTCTCGTTTGGACTGAACAGATCATGCCTGTGCTTCCGGTTGTGCGTTGCAGTGACGCCGATCAGGCCATCAGATGGGCCATCGCGGCCGAACAGGGCAACGGGCATACCATGGCGATTCATTCCAACGATTTGAACAATATACGGAAGATGGCCAATATGGCCAGGTGCGCAGCGTTTGTGAAAAATGGATCCTGCGGCCTGGCCAGCGTGGGCGTTTCGGGGGAAGGATTTACCTCTTTTCATATTGCAACCAACGGAGAGGGACATACCCGGCCAAGGATGTTCACCCTTGTAAGGCGCTGCATTATGGCCGACGATTTCAGGTACCGCTATGGCCAGAACCAGGAATAAGTGGCCTTGGCGGGATGAACCCTGAACGCTGAACCTGGGTTGTTGTTTTTGTGAGGAGATGTTGACGATGGACCTTTTGAAAAGGGACAACTTTTCATCCGGCGCGCCGTTTGAGGAGAAAGTGGGATATAGCCGGGCAGTCAAGGTGGGAAACATGGTCTTTGTAGGTGGGACTACATCGACCAATTCCGATGGGGTGGTGGAAGGTGCCGGAGATGCTTACCTCCAGACCAAGATAGTTCTACAAAAGATAGCAGACGCCCTGTCTCGCGCCGGAGCCAGAGTTTCCGAAGTGGTTCGGGTTCGTTTCTATGTGACGGATATCAGTAAAGGACAAGAGTACCTGCGCGCATACTCTGAATGGTATAAAAGCGTCAAGCCGGTGATTGCCATGGCCGAGGTAAAGGCTCTGGCAAGACCGGAGCATCTGGTCGAAATCGAGGCCGAGGCGATTATCGGGTCTTATCTGGTCCACAGGAGCCAGGTGTCAAGAGCGGGTAGTCAACAATAACCACTATGGGAGAGAAAGGAGAAAAAGGATGAAAAGCAAAAAACTGTTTCTGTTGGGATCCATGATTTTGGTGGTCATGTTCCTTGCCGTTTTCGTGGTTGCATCGCCGAATGCCAGTGCTGCGCAAAAGGTTTACCGGATGAAAATCCAGTCCGCCTATCCGCGGGGAGATCTTTCCATGGAGCTCCTGAAGGAATTCGCGAAATCCGCTGATAGACGGAGCAATGGACGGATTAAAATAAGCGTATTCGCCGACCCGGAGCTGGTGCCCGCTGAGCAGCTGTTCGAAGCGACAAAGAAAGGCACGCTCACCATGCTGCATGCGGTTGCCGCCATGTGGGGAGGGATTGTCCCCGTGGGCGAAGTGGAATTCGGTCTCCCCTATGCGTACAACCTGCCGGGCCATCCGGATGTCTATAAAAGCGCTGAAATCATTCGAAACTTTTTCTTTAAGACAGGCTTTGTGGATTTACTGCGCAAGGAATACGCCAAGCAGGGCCTCTACTGGCTTGATATGCACTCCTATGGGCCTCTTTTCACCATGTCCACCAAACCGGTCAAGACCTGTGACGACTTGAAAGGCATGAAGATCAGGGTTGAGGGGTCCTGGGCGGATTATTACAATATGTTGGGTGCTCACGGAACCTACATCAGCGGCATGGAAGCCTATATGGGGCTCAAGCTCGGCACCATCGATGCGTCCCAATGGGATGTGAGCGCCATAACCGGCCTCAAATGGCAGGAAGTGGCCCCCTATCGAATTATTGGGGGGCAAAACGATGTTGTTCCGGGACAAATCCTGATGAACATGAAGGTCTGGAAATCGTTGCCGCCGGATCTCAAGAAGGCCATGGCGGGTGCTGCCGAGGACTATTTTCACGCCCTCAACAAGGTCTATGATGGTGAATTGAAAAAGGTCGATGCGTTGGTGAAGGCAGGCAAGGTCATTAACTCTCCCATCGACGCGGAATGCGATCGCAAGCATGAAGCGGCGGCATTGAAACTGTGGGACAAGATAGGGAAAAGGGACCCGGC
>CAYUCJ010000033.1:11679-15424 GCA_964443285.1 uncultured Desulfobacteraceae bacterium
ATCCGGACCAACTCCCTTCAAACCAAGAGGTCTTTAGAATGTCTGACGTGGTAGCCAGGATTTTCAACTGGATCGATGCCATAGCGGAAAAGTCGGGGAAGATTTTCTGTTATCTGGTTTTTATCATCATGCTGATTACCGCACTGGACGTGGTCGCAAGGTATGTGTTCAACCACCCGCTCCTTTGGGGCTGGGTGCTGAACAGACAGTTGTTCGGTGTTTTCATACTCTTTGCAGGGGTATACGCTTTGCATACCGGTGGACATATCAGTATCGAGATATTCTATGATCGTTTCAGCAACAGGACCAAAAAAATCGCACGGTGGATCGGCCTGGGAGCATTTTTTGCTTTTGTCGGCGTCCTGCTCTGGCAGACGACCTGGATGGGTTTGAATTCTCTCCAGATGAAGGAAAGGGCGGCCGGGGCCTTCCGGATTCCGCTGTATCCGTTTAAACTCCTCATCCCTCTTGTCGTTCTTTTGTTTTTGTTGGTGGGTATTTCTGCCTTTCGTCGTGACAAGAACTGACCCTGAACCAAAGGGTTTCTTCGGACGGAGCACTCTTTCAGAGTCGTCGTCTTTGATGACAATACTTTTCATGGGATAGACTATTATGAGCATTGAGCTGGTTACGGTTCTTCTCTTCGGCGGGTTACTCTTTCTTCTGGCTATTGGGGTTCCGGTGGTTTTTGCTCTGGGCGGTATCAGTGTCCTCATTACCTACCTCATAGGAGGGTCCAACGATCTTTACATTGTTGCAACAACGACCTACCGGGAAATTACCGATCCTGGCCTGATCACCATCCCCCTCTTTCTTCTGATGGGGAATCTGCTTATCCACTCCGGTATTTCCGATCGTTTGTTCACCGCCTTGAATCATTGGTTGTCGGGGCTGAGAGGCGGGCTGGCCATTGTGTCCGTCGGTGTGTGTGTTGCCCTGGCCATGTGCGGTGGATTCGGCCCCGGTATCCTCACCATGGGACTCATTGCCGTGCCGGCCATGCTCAAACACGGCTATGACAAATCCCTGGCCCTGGGCAGTGTGATGGCCGGTGGGGTTTTGGGCGAAATTATTCCCCCAAGCATTATCATGATCATTTTTGCCTACATATCTCGTATCTCCATCGGTAAGATTTTTTTCGGGGGCGCCATACCCGGATTTATTACTGCCGGCCTCTATGTTGCTTATATCGTTATAAGGTGCCACCTGCAGCCTGACCTGGCGCCAAGGGCCAAAGAGGATGTCACGTGGAAAATCCGGTGGAGATCCCTGAAGGATATTGTTTTGCCGTCCCTGCTGGTTGTTCTTGTTCTGGGATCCATCTTCCTGGGGATTGCCACGCCGACGGAAGCGGCCGGTGTCGGCGCATTCGGGTCTTTCCTGATCTGCGTCATCTATGGCAGGCTGACATGGAAAGTCATTACTGAGTCCTGCCTTGAAACCATGAAAATAAGCGGAATGGCGCTCTGGATTCTGGTTGCGGCTACGTTGTTCGGAGTGGTCTACACCGTGGCCGGTGCCCAGGATATGGTCATGGGAATCGTCCAGAGCCTGCATGTCAGCAGATGGTTTATCCTGTTGACCATGCAGATCATCCTTCTCATTTTCGGCATGTTCATGGATGATTACGCCGTGTTGACCATCTGTGCTCCGATTTTCATTCCCATCGCCGTCTATTTGGGTTTCGATCCTACGTGGTTTGCCATCATCTTTGTTCTCAATATGCAAGTTGCCTATCTTTCCCCGCCCTTTGGCTGGGCTCTGATTCTCATGAAGGGGGTCGCTCCACCGGAGGTGCACACAAAGGACATCTGGAAGGCCGTTCCACCCTTTGTGGCCATACAATTGCTCGTCCTGCTGTTGACGATGCTTTTCCCGCAGCTCGCCCTCTGGCTTCCCAGGAAAATGTTGTAGCCATTTGCGTTTAAATAATTACCTTGAAAGAGGACAAATGTTGAGACAGGCGTGGGTTAAGAAATCACCGGGGAGTAGCAGCAGCGGAAGGGAGGCTGAAGCTCCCCTCTGTGTGACGGACTGGAGGACGTTGTGATGACAGAAAGGGATTTTTTGGAGGCCAAGCAAATCCTCATCGTGGATGACGAGCCTGATATCCTGGACACGGTGGAAGAGCTCCTGCCCATGTGCCATATCACAAAGGCACAGACTTTTGATGAGGCCAAAGCGCTCCTGGAAAGTGATTCATTTGACATCGTCATTTTAGATATCATGGGGGTCCGAGGCTACGAACTGCTGGAAATTGCCAACACGAAGGATGCACTGACCGTGATGCTGACGGCCCATGCCGTGAGCCCTGGTCATGTGGAGAGGTCCAGGAATGGAGGCGCCGCCTTTTTTATTCCCAAGGAGAAGGTGTCCGAACTATCGGTTTATTTGAGTGACATACTGGAAGCACACGAAAAGGGTCAGAGCACATGGTCCAGATGGTTCAGCAGGATGGCCGACTATTTTGAAGAGAAGTTCGGCCCGGATTGGCAGAAGAGGCACGGCATCGGCGTCAGGTAGCATCCTACGATGAGACTCCATCTTCTAGAACATGATCCGTTCGACTATTCCAGAACCAACATTACCCTTTGGGCGGACAAAAAGGGCCATCGGCTCCGCCAGAGCTATGTTTGCAACATGGATGAATTGCCGGCTCTGGAGGATCTGGACTGGTTGATGGTCATGGGTGGTTCCGAACATGTGTGGGAGGAAAAAACCCATCCCTGGTTGTCCACGGAAAAGGCGTTTATCAAAAGGGCCATGGAACAGGGAAAGATCGTTCTGGGGGTCTGTTTCGGCGCGCAACTCATAGCCGAGATCCTTGGCGCAAAGGTCTTTCCCAGCAGGCACAAGGAAATCGGATGGTATGAGGTGGCTTTGACACGGGAAGGCAGAGCGTCCTTCCTTTTTCGGAGTGTCCCGGACACATTTGTCAGCTTTCACTGGCACAGCGACCACTTTTTTCTTCCTGCCGCCTGCTCAAGGCTGGCCTTCAGCGAAGCGGCCCCCAACCAGGCGTTTGTCCGAAACGATCGCCCGGTGGTTGGAGTCCAATTTCACCCAGAGTATACGTTGGAAATGGTCAAGCGTTTCTCAGACGATGAGGGCGGAGAATGGACTCCAGACCTTTTCGTTGATGGAAGAGACAAAGTACTGGCCAAAACGGACCTGCTTCCGGATACCTACTGGCTGATGGGGATGCTGCTGGACAACATGGAAGCGGAATTCGGGTTGTGCTGATTGTGACCATTTTTCCCTTTCAACAGGGTGGAAAAGAGATCCATGGTTGAATTTGCCTATTCAAATACAGAAAGGGAAATGGAGGTTTACGGTTACGATGGGGTGGTCAAGAGCCACTGCCGCATGTGCCATGGAGGTTGCGGTGTCCTGGTCTATACAAGGAACGGGAAAGTAGAAAAAATTGCCGGAGACCCGGACTGTCCTATCAATCACGGCACCCTTTGCAGCAAGGGCCTAGCCTCGGCCCAACTTGCCTATCATCCTGATCGGCTGACGTATCCGGTGAAGCGGTCCGGATCCAGGGGAAGCGGTCGATGGAAACGCATCTCCTGGGATGAAGCACTGGACACCATAGCGGAGAGGCTGCTCCAATACAGGGATGGCTTTGGAGCGGAATCCGTGGTTCTCGGGTACGGCACAGGTAGGGAAAACGAAGCGGTGATCTATCGCTTTGCCAACCTTTTCGGCACGCCCAATGTACTCACTGCGGGCCACTTCTGCT
>CAYUCJ010000034.1:0-15389 GCA_964443285.1 uncultured Desulfobacteraceae bacterium
TGAAAAGGGGCACCAGTTCCGCGACCTGTTCGTATCGCCGTCGGGTCAGATCCCACACATCCGGATCAGGAGACCCCGAAGAAAGGTCCATGAAGGGTCCGTGGAGGGTTACGAGCAATTCACGTCCATTGAGTTTTTCAGCAACGCTCTGGAAATCGTCACGGCTGAAGTTCTCCAACGCCGCTGCATCCAGGCCGATTTCAGGGTTCAGTCTTTCCTCCATGATCCTTTCGAGATAGGAATCCCACAGCATCGTAAAAGGAATGTTGACTTGAACGTTTCTTTTCAGTTCATCCATCATCGCTGACCTCTCTTATTAGAAGTTGTGACCTCCAGACCGAATTGACAAATTCCTCCGATTCAATTAGCATGCCTCGGATACAACAAATCCATCCGGCCGGGAGGGGAACACGCGCCACTTGGCACCACAGTGAGCCCTCATCCCCGCCCAGGTTACTGACCATGAAAAAAGCCTTTGTTTCTCCCCTTTGTTCGGCTTTGGTGATTCCGGGTCTTGGCCAAATCCTGAATCAGCAGTTGAAGAAGGGCTCCTGTATCCTTTTGATCGTCCTCGCCCTGTTTGTCTGGGGTGCCATCGCACTCTACGCACTCTTTAAGTCCATATTTACAGCCGTACAGATCACGGGCACGGTAGGCGAAACTGCCTTCGACAGGCTCAGGGAACAGGATCTGTCAACGCTTTTGATTATTCTCGGGGCGTTTGTTGCTGTGTGGTTTTATTCCGTGCTGGATGCCTTCTTTACTGGAAAAAAAATAGATCGTGATTCAGATCAGGATAGGTCATGAGGGCATATCTGATCAATGAAATAGATGGTTCCGGAATGGAAAGAATCCACGCATATTTGAAAAAAACCGCGATTTCCTCCAGTCTGGAAAGAATCTACTGGGTGCGGATACCGGAGGACCTGCTCGATGAAACACAGGTGGAACACGGGGATTGCCAGCCCCATGTCTTTGCCGTTGAACTGGGACGAGACTGGGTGAAGCTCGAATGCTTCCTGCGCAGCCTGAAAGGGATGCGGTGTACCTGCCAGGGTTACTGCTCCGAATCCCAGACCCTTCACATCGTCAGGTTTGCCCGGGAGATGATGGATCGTCTGGGAATCAAGACCTAAATTCCATCTTCTACTTTCCAAGCAGGTTTTTTCGAATCTGTTCCGCGACAGTCCCCGATGCCTTCTTGTCACCCAAAGTACCCACCCGGATCCGAGCCTCCGTCTCTTTGGCGGAAACATACTTGAGAACTGCGACGACCCGTTTGCCGTCGGCTCTTTTGGCCACCACTTTGCCTTCGGTAAGGTCGTGTTTGGCGCTCTCCACCGTGAGCTGCAGGTCTTTGAAAGCCTTGTTCGTTGCATTCCATGTGTCAATGTAAGGGGCTTTGTAGGTGACCATCAGGGCGCCCTCGTAGTACTTGAATCCTGCGACGCCGGCAGCCGTGCCTGCACCGAAAAAAACCAGCGGCGCTGCACAACCGACCAAGAGAACACAACAGGCCAGAAAGGAAAAAAATCTGATTTTTCTCATTCCACTTCCCCTACTGCTATGAGCGATTCATAAAGATCTCACGGGCATCCTCTGTAGTGCCCGTTTGAACATCATCGATGCGCACGAGTTAATTAGATAATGCCTCCGGAGCCCGGTGTCAACAGAATATTCCCACACTCGCTTGTTCATTGCGAAACCTGATTCCTGCGGAGCCTATTATGGATTTGACTTCATGAAGCCCGTTTGGTAACGTCATCGCTCATAATTTTGCTGGTAGGAGGCATTTTTCATGGATTATAAGCAAACGCTCAATCTGCCCAAAACCGCATTTCCCATGAAGGCCAATCTGATTAAAAAAGAGCCGGAAATGCTGGAAAAATGGGAAAACGAGCGCATTTATGAACATATTCGCCAGTCTTCCCGGGGCAGAAAGCGCTACATGTTGCACGATGGACCGCCATACGCCAACGGCCACATCCACATGGGAACGGCCTTCAACAAGATCCTTAAAGATATCATTATCAAATCCAAACAGATGGCCGGATTTGACGCCCCATACGTTCCCGGATGGGATTGTCACGGCCTTCCCATCGAACACCAGGTGGACAAGGAACTGGGACCCAGGAAGGCCGACATGTCCCAGGCCCAGATCAGAGGGTATTGCCGCGAATACGCGGAGAAATACCTGGAAATTCAAAAAAATGAGTTCAAGCGTCTCGGCGTCCTCGGAGAGTGGGAAAAACCCTACCTGACCATGAATTACCCTTACGAGGCAACCATCGTCAGGGAATTCGGGAAATTCGCCCTGAATGGGAGTCTTGTGAGGAGCAAAAAACCGATCTACTGGTGCATCTCCTGCCAGACCGCTCTCGCCGAAGCCGAAGTCGAGTACAAAGACCACACCTCACCTTCCATTTTCGTCAAGTTCCCTTTGATCTCGGACCCCGGAGGCATTTCGGATCACCTGAAAGGCAAAAACGTCTCCGTGGCCATATGGACCACCACCCCCTGGACCCTGCCGGCGAATCTGGCCATAGCGGTTCACCCGGACTTTGAATACATCGCCGTGGAAATCGGTCCCAATGAAGTTCTTGTCCTGGCTGAAGAACTATTGGAAAGCTGCATGAACGATTTCGCAATCACATCCTTCCATGTGGTGGCAAGATTCAGGGGAACGCGCCTGGAGAATCTCGAAGCACGACACCCCATTTACAACAGGTCATCCGTGATCGTCCTAGCCGATTATGTCACTCTCGACGCCGGGACGGGGTGCGTACACACGGCACCCGGACACGGTCGTGAAGATTACGAGACCGGAGTCAAATATGGTCTGGATGCCTATTCTCCAGTGGACGATCAGGGCTGTTTTGTACCGGAAGTCGAATATTTTGCCGGACTCGATGTCTTCGAGGCGAACCGGGCCATCAACGAAAAACTCAAAGAAAAGGGCGCTCTTCTCAAACAACTGGATATTTCACACGAATATCCTCATTGCTGGCGCTGTAAGAAACCCGTCATTTTTCGATCCACTGAGCAGTGGTTCATTTCCATGGAAAAGAACGATTTGAGAGAAAAGACCCTGGATGCCATCCAGAAGGTGTCCTGGATTCCCTCGTGGGGGCAGGAACGGATCTTTCAGATGATCGCCAATCGTCCCGATTGGTGCATCTCCCGTCAAAGGTCATGGGGTGTGCCCATCACCGTGTTCTTCTGCACGCAATGCGGCGAGGTCCTCGTATCACAAGAAATCATTGATCACGTCAGCGGCATGGTCGAGGCATCCGGCGCCGACATCTGGTTTACCGAACCGGAAGAAAAACTTCTTCCCCAGAACACGTCGTGTCCCCATTGCGGGGCCGGAACCTTTGAGAAGGAAACGGATATCCTTGACGTGTGGTTCGATTCCGGTGTGAGCTACGCAGCCGTCATGGAGAAACGCGACTACCTTTACAGTCCTGCGGACCTCTATCTGGAAGGAAGCGATCAACACCGAGGCTGGTTTCACAGCTCTCTGCTGTGTTCAGTCGGGACAAGAAATGAGGCGCCGTATCACCATGTTCTCACACATGGTTTTGTGGTGGATGGTGCCGGTAAGGCCATGCACAAATCCGCCGGAAATGTTATTGCACCCGGGGACCTCATTAAGGATTACGGGGCGGAGATCCTCCGCCTGTGGGTGGCAGGCGAGGACTACAGGGACAACATCCGGCTTTCCAAAGAGATCCTTCAGCGGTTGACGGAAGCCTACCGCCGAATACGGAACACGTGCAGATACCTCCTGGGGAATCTCAGTGGATTCGATCCCAAAAGAGACGGCGTCCCATACCCGGAGCTGCACGAGCTGGACCGCTGGGCCTTGAATCGACTCCAGGACCTCTCCGAGAGGGTCCAGATGGCATACGAACAGTTTGAGTTCCATCTGGTCTATCACAATCTACACAATTTCTGTGTACTCGATCTTTCGTCCTTTTACCTCGATATCATCAAGGACCGCCTCTACACGTCCCCGCCGCTATCGTTGGCAAGACGTTCCGCCCAGACGGCCATGCATGAAATCCTCGAGGTTCTTGTAAGGCTGATGGCCCCGGTTCTTTCCTTTACTGCGGAAGAAATCTGGCAATATATGGATGGAACCGGCCGCTCCGTGAGTGTTCACGCCGAATGCTTCGTCCCCTCAAGAGATGAGTTCAAAGACCCTGAGCTTTCCGCGCGTTGGGAGGACATTATTGCTGTGAGAAAAGAAACGTCCCGAGCACTAGAGCTGGCGAGGAAGGACAAGAAGATCGGCCATTCACTGGACGCAGCCGTCACCCTCGCTCTTCCACCGGAAATCTTTGACAAACTGGCCCCTTACAAAGACCAGCTCAGATCCATCTTTATCGTTTCATCCGTGGAAATGTTGAAGAGCGAGGAATTGGAAGGCGGGATCGACAGCGAAATGATCCAGGGCCTGAAAATCAAAGTGACCGCTTACGGTGCCCCCAAATGTGAACGGTGCTGGATCCACGACCCCACTGTGGGGGAAGATACAGGACATTTAACCCTCTGCAAAAGGTGTCTCCAGTCCCTGGGGGAAATGGAGCTAGCGGGACTTTGAAAAGAAAAGACCACCTGTTGCTATGGTCGGCCCTGACCGTTTTCGTTCTGGATCAAATTTCGAAATGGGCCGTCATTAAAGAGCTTCAACCCTACGAATGCTTCCCGGTGATCAAGGGGCTCCTCAACTTGATACTCGTTCACAATCGGGGCATGGCATTCGGTATTATGAATCGCAATCAGGGTGGGATCGGATTCTATTTTCTGATCCTGGCGACACTTGCGGCCGTCGCTGTCCTCCTCTATTGGGTTCGCCATCTGAAAGAAAGCGAATCGGGGATCACTTTTGGGCTCGGTTTGATCCTGGGAGGGGCTGTTGGCAATCTTGTGGACAGGGTACACCTCGGATCCGTTGTCGATTTTCTGGACTTCCATCTGGGACCCCTTCACTGGCCTGCATTCAACGTGGCAGACTCCGCCATTACCGTCGGGACGATTTGGGTAGCGTCCTATCTGGTTTTCAAAGGCAGACGCCGGACTTGAGTATGACATGCATCCCCAACTCCTCTCCATCGGCCCTTTGACGTTGCACACCTACGGCCTGTTTGTGGCCGTTGGTTTCCTACTGGGTCTCCTCGTTGCTGTAAAACTCGGGCGGCAGCATGGAATCAGGTCCGAGCAGGTCTTGGACATGGGATTCATCATCCTGTTCTCTGCCGTTCTGGGTTCAAGGTTGTTCTACGTAATGATGAATTTGTCCCACTATTCCAAGCGCCCCTGGGGAATTCTCGAGATATGGAATGGCGGTCTGGTTTTTTCGGGTGGGGTCGTCTGCGCCCTCGCGGCTATTGCCTGGTACGCAAAGCGACATCATCTGGCTCTCCTGACACTGGGGGACCTCTGGGCTCCCGCAGCTGCTGTTGGGCAGGGTTTCGGCAGGGTCGGCTGCTTCATGGCCGGATGCTGCTATGGGAAAGCAGGTTCCGTACCGTGGACCGTGACCTTCACCGATTCCCGGGCACTGGCGCCACTCAACCAACCCCTCCACCCTACCCAAATCTATCATGCAGTCAGCGGTTTCGCCATCTTTGGAATTCTCCTTTTTCTCAACAGAAAAAAAACCTACACGGGCCGGGTCTTCGTATGGTACCTTTTGCTCCACAGTTTCAGTCGATTGCTCGTCGAGCGTTTCAGGGGAGATGATCGGGGCCTGTTCTTACAGACCGGGATGACCTTAACCCAGTTCGTATCTACCCTTGTTCTGGCCGGCGCATTTATCGCGCTCATGGTGTTAAAATCCAGATTGAAAAAAGATGAGAGCGTGGAACAATAGTTTCAGGTGATTCTCGGCGACAATCCGGGGTTTCAATGAAGAATTTTTCAATCCTGTTGAATTCTCTCAAGAACTCTGCTAATGGTATCGGGAGGGCATGATGTCCGGGATTCCAACAGAGGCCACGATGGAACCTGAACTTACATCAGAGGGATTTGCACCGGAAAAAGCATCCGGACTGCGGGAGTCCTGCCCTGTGGAAAAAGCTGAATGCCCCGTGGTCGAGGAGCTCAACAGACTTCGGCGGGAATGCAATCGGCTTCAAGAACTTACCAACCAGGACCCTCTCACCCACCTCTTCAACTTCCGTTATCTCATAGCCGCTCTCTCCAGAGAAATGGAGCGTACACGACGTTCGGGGCTCCCAACCGGGCTTCTCATGTTTGACTTGGACCTTTTTAAACAGGTCAACGACACCTTCGGACATGCGGTCGGGAACCAGGCCCTTAAACAGGTGAGCAAAGTCACCCTCCGCAAGATCCGCCGGATCGATATTCCATGCCGGTTCGGTGGGGAGGAGTTCACCGTCATCCTCCCTGCCACCAGGCTCGTGCATGCCCTTCAGGCGGCGGAACGTCTGAGGAAATCACTGGTGGAGAACCCTCTCGTAACGGGTGACAGGGCGATCTCCATTACCGCCAGCTTCGGGGTCGATGTTTACAGCGGACGGCGTATGCTTTCAGCAAATCAGTTTATCAACCGGACGGACCGCTTTCTCATGGATGCAAAGATGAACGGAAGAAATCGCGTCTCCTACGACAGGGAGAAGGCCCGGGTGATTCCGACGGAAATTACCGATGAAGAGAGGCGGGCCCTTTACGGGAAGAAATCCGGCGATGATTGACGTCAAGAGCCCGAAAAAGCGGGAGGAACCAAGCGTATCTGCGGAAAAGAGGCGCTTTTCGCGCGTTATTTATGACGTGCATGCGAAACTGGCTGTCGGAGAACAGACTTTTGAGCCGGGTCACATCGATGACCTCGGCATCGGGGGATGTCTCCTTCCCCTAAGAGTCGCTCCGGCATTGGGATCGCCCTGCCGGGTCGCCATCTTTCTCTCCGGGGAGAAGAGCGAGCCGGCCGTCCGGGTTCAAGGGGAAGTCGTCCGTGCTGATTCCGGGCAGGTGGCGATTAAATTCACGGCCATAGATCCCGACAGCCTGGCTCACCTTCAGAATATCGTCCTTCACAACAGTCCGGACGCCGACAAGGCGGAAGAGGAAATCAGGCATCATCCGGGCCTGGTTTAACCCGGGCTGAGATTTCATCTGATATGCCAGTGAAAATCGTCGAAACAACCACGCTGCATCACGGAAGGGTCTTCAGGCTGGTGAGGGAAAAAGTCACCCTTTCCAACGGCACGACAGTCGATCTCGACCTCATCCGGCACCCGGGCGCAGCCGCGATGGTTCCCCTTGCCCAAGACCATTCTCTGATTCTCATACGGCAGTACCGTCACGCGGTTGGGGATTTTCTCTGGGAGATCCCCGCCGGGACACTCAACCCCGAAGAAAGGCCCCTGGAATGTGCCAGGAGGGAACTCATCGAGGAGACCGGTTATGCTGCCGGCCGATGGGAAAAGCTAGGGGAGATCGTACCGGTTCCGGGGTATTCAGACGAAAGAATCCACATCTTTCTGGCCACCGAACTCGAGCCGGCTCAACAAAAGCTGGATCCCGACGAGATTCTCCATGTCCACCCACTTCCCCTGGAAAAAGCCTTTGAGATGATCGAGACGGGCGCGATTCAGGACAGCAAGACCATTTCGTCCCTTTTCCTGGCCCGGACCTGGCTGGAGAAAAATCCGTGAGGAGCTGGCACTACTCCGCATCGTTCCTCAAACGTTGGTAATAGAAGAGAACCCTGTTAACATATTGCCTAGTTTCTTTTATGGCCGGCACCCGGCCACACGCCTCTACCCGCTCCGGCCCGGCGTTGAAGGCCGCCAGGGCCAGGGATTTGTCGTTGTCAAAACGCTTCAGAAGTCCGGCCAGATAGCGTGTCCCGCCCAGAATATTTTCAGCGGGGTTGAAGGGATTCTTCACCTCCATTTCCCTTGCGGTCTCGGGCATGAGCTGCATCAGGCCCACGGCCCCTTTCCGGGACAGGGCCCTGTGATTGAAATCTGATTCCGCTTTGATGATCGCCTTGATGAGATCGGTATCGACTCCGAATGTCTCCGATGCCTCCCTGATGGTCAGCTGATAGGCCTGAAAAAACGCTTCCAGATCTCTTCGAGATGATTGCACAGCGGCTGTGTGTTTTTTCCCGGAGTTGGGGCCTGGAAAATGCCAGAAGCCGTTCCTGTCCTGATAACCAAAAATCTCGGCCGAGGCACGACCCAGGGGTAACAGGCTCAAGATAAGCGTCAAAATAATGAACAGGACGATGGGTTTCGAAATCTGAAGCTCCCTTAACATAAACCGTTCATCCGAAGACGGTGCACGTGTTTTCCTATTTGGCATCTGCTTTTTCTTTTTCCTTTTCCCGGGCAATGACGGAAAGCAACTCGATGATCCGGTTATTCTGTTCAATGAGTCGATCGTATTTCTGACTCATTTCATTATATTTATCAAGAAGTTGCTGGTTTTGACGGTAAAGCAGCCCTAGTGTCTTGGTGGTGTAAAGCGAACTCAAGGCCGTCTGGCTCAACCGATAGTCACTGTTGATGGAACTGTAGGCCGAGGGGGGTTTTTCCGCATCGTATTCTTTCCCGAACTGCTCCATCAAGTCTTCAAGAGGGTCACAATGGCCATAGCCCGGAAGGACAATAAGCGCAGTCAGGATGACCTGCAAAATCAGCAGCTTTTTCATGAATCGACCTCCTTACATACCGAGAATTTCCGCAAGCTCTACAGGGTTTGAAAACCTTCACTCCTGTTATTTGGGGTTGTACACGAATTTCCAGTCAGAATAACTCCCGGCTTTTTCAAACGCTTGATATTCTGTCGGAAAATTACCCTTTTTAAGGGGCCTCTCTTGGCTTTTGCTGAATACTCCTTTGATTCGTCCTCCCGCTTCCAGAACCAGACCCCACGAGCCTTCCTTCGTCATGGGGTCCCGATAACCCTTCCTCAAATGGCGGTGCAGTTTCAGGTAGCGGGGATCGCTCAGAAGATCTTCCAGTCTCTGCGGGTAGACCTGGCCCATGCCACCAGGAGCGCTTTTGTAGTAGGATTCGATGGCCTTCTTGATCCGATCCCCACGAAAAAGGAGTTCCTTTTCTTTTTCGCGCTTGGCCACCGTGCTCCAATACTTGCTGGCTGCTGTAAGGGCTATTCCTGAGATGACTACCAGGATCAGCACGCTGAGGTATGTAAACCCCCCTCTCCCATTACCCGTTGAATGGACAGCAACCATTTCTCTCCAGGCGATCATCCAGCCCGCAAACGCTCGCGGCCGTCTCCGTTTCCCTTACCATTGATTGTACGGCTTGCCTTTAAGGCCCACCAGGTCACTTCCGCTATGAAGATCGTAGACACCGGTCTCTCCCTCGCCTTCCGGCGGAATCACGATCCACGAAGAATTTGAGCGTGTGAATGGGTCCTCAGGAACGGAGCGTATATAATGTTCTTCAACCAATGTGTCAAGGGTATCGGGATACTTGCCGTGGTCGGCATAATACTGATCGATCACATCACGCATCACAAAAAGACTTCTCCTCAGGGAAGCCTCCTTCGCCCGGATAATAGCCTTTTGAAGATTTGGCTGGGCAATAGAGGCGAGTATTCCGATGATCGTAAGGACGATCATCAATTCGATCAGGGTGAAACCCTTTTTTCCGAAGGCTCTTTTCATGGCCATTCAATAGACCCGCTGCCCTGTGGATTCCTTCCAACCACCAAGAATTTCCGAGGGGGACGCCCCGGCTCTACCAGTCCCTGTAGTAGGACCCATCCAGGGCCTGCTTGTCACTGGTAGTGTAAACATCGTAGACATCTTGCCCGCCCCAGGTATTACTGTCCGGTTCGTCGAAGTACGAACGCATTCCCCACTCTCCGTCTTCTGTCATGGGATCTTTGGGGACCCTGCGCAGGAATTTCTTCTTGAAACGAACCGGCCCCAAGAGATCGACACCGTTTACGAGCACTTCAAGATTTTTGGGGTAGCCGCTGGAGAAGGCCTGTGAGGGGATTTTTCCCTCATCGGAAAGGGCCTTGAATTCATCCAGTGCCTTTCGGATTGTTCTCAGGTTCTCTCGGAGTCTTATCTCTTTAGCGCGTCTGACACTCATCTGGGACAGAGGCATGACGCCTGCCGCCAAAATGGACACGATCACCATGACCACCAACAGTTCAATAAGCGTGACGCCTGTTGTCTCACGCAAAAGACAAGACAAAGACATTACCCCCCAAATGCCCACCGGCGGTCTGCCACGTGAATGTCCGACGGAAATCCGCTCTTTCCTCTCAGATCCCGGCACCGGGAAGAGGCCGACTCGTAGCTGTGGAAGCCACCCACAAAGATGCGGAAAAAGAAACCCATACCTGGAATATCAATTGGGACCAGAAAACAATCATACTTCTCGCGCTCCAGACGCTCCAGCCGATTTACGGCCTCCTTCCTGTCCGCGTATGAACTCACGTGGATGCTGTATTGGACATCGGAGGGCCACTTGTACTTTTCCCCTTCCAATTGTGACGACGGACCGGTCTTCGCTCCGTTCGGTTGAGCCATCGGCTTCGCTTTCGACTCCGGCCGCGCCGGTTCGGCACGGGCCGGAAGGCTGGGTTCCGGTCTGTCACGGGGTTCCATCACCTTTCCGGGAGGCAAGGCAACCAAAGAAGGATTTTCTTTTTGAACCGGCGCCGGTTCAGGGAATGCCGGACCGGGGCGCCCGGTCTTGTTTTCTGAAATGATGTTCTTTGCATTTTCCGGAACCGTTTTTTTCGCGGAAGTTCCCACACCCTTGGGCTGGCTGTAGTAGGCACCTGTCTCCGCGGCATAGCTCTCATAGGGCACCCTCCGGGAAAAATCCGTTTCCTGTCCCGACCAGATTTCCGATACGTCCCTGCTGGGGATATCCTTTGTCCTTGTGATAATGGGTGTTATGGCCATGAGGATATCCGTCTCTACCTTGGACTTGTCAAGATTGGAAAAGAGGACGCCTATGACCGGGATATCTCCGAGCAGGGGGATTCTCCTTACGGTCTGTCTTTCTTCATCACTGATCAGGCCGCCGATAATGATTGGTTCACCATCCCGCATAGTCAGGACGGTGTTCGTCTTCCGCGTTTTGATCGCGTACTGGGGTTCATCGGCGGTCCCCAGATTCGCCCCCAGCGAGCTCACCTCCAGTGACAGCTTGAGCGAAATTTCATCATTGAGGTTGAGAACGGGTTCCGCCTCCACTTTCACTCCGATATCCTGGTACTGGTAATCGTTGGTGACCACCCCTGTGGTGTCTATTCGCCGATTCACCCTTAACGGCACCCGTTCACCCACGTGAATGGCGGCCTTTTCCCCGTTCTTGACCCTGACCTGCGGGCTTGCCAGGGTCCTGGTGTCCGCATCCTGCTTGAGGAGGTTGAGAGTGGCCGTGGGTATGGAGAGAAGCAGTTCCTTGTTTGTTATGTGACCAAGGGCATACAGGGATGCATTGGGAGCAAAGGAGGAATCCTTCTTGATTATCGGGCTGCTCTCTCCGACACCTAAAGTGATGGATGAAGGGTTAATGTCCAGGCCGAGTTGCCTCTCCTTGGTTCGGGTCACCTCCAGAATCTCGACATTCAGAAGAACCTCCGCCGTGGGCCGGTCATTCGCTTCTATAATTTTCGAAGCGATCCTTATCAATTCTGCCGGCCCCCTGATAACCAGGGCGTTCAGTTTTTCGTTGGCAATAATATCCTTGCTATTCAATATCTTGGCCAAAAGGCCGACGGCTTTTTTGACGTCCAGATTGGACAGGTAGAAGGTTCGAATCTGAAGGTCCTCATACTCCTTCGTCTTGGCAGGGGTTTTCGGGTAAATGATCATGGTCCTTGCGTCCACCAGTTTGCCGGCCAGGTTGTTGGTGCGCAACAGGACATCGAGGAATCGATCGAGGGAGACGTCCGTCATGAAAAGGGTGACCTTGGTCTCGCTGATGTCTTTGTCGAAGATGAAATTGATGCCCGTGAGCTTGGACAGGACTTCGAAGACATTGGTTACCGGCGTTTTCTTGAACTTGAGAGAAATCGGGGCGGTGGATTTGAGTTTGAGATCGAAGCGGGGCGGCCGTTTCACTTCCTTGCGAAAGGCAGCGAGCGCCTTCTGCGCAGGCCCGTTATCCGGATTCAGCTTGACAGCCTGCTGGAGTGCTTCCCTGGCTTTGGCATACTCTTCGGCCTTCAAGAGCTTTTGTCCCTTCTCAAAAAGAAAACGGGATTCCCGTAAACGCTTCGTCCTTTTTATCAAGGCCTCGGACCTGACATTTCCGGGATCAAAGGCGATGCTTATCTGAAATTCTCTTACGGCCTCTTCGAAAAGGCCTTTCTGCATGAATTCGTCACCTCTTGCCATATGGGCATTCGAGGCATTGGTCCTCGCCCTTGCCAGCATGAGCTTGATCTCCGGGTCGGCGGGATTTTTTTCGCTGGCCTTTTGGAGAAGCTGGACGCTCTTGTCCCAATCGCCCGAAGCCGCAAGCTCTCGGCTCTGCTCGACGTATTTGGAAGACGTGACACAGGCCCCCAGGCTTAATCCGGCCAAGAGCACGAGCGTCATCAAGATGAAGCGCCAATATTGTCCACTGACACGAGTCATGGTGGTCTCCTGTAAAATACGCGATATATCACATCGAGCTCAACCGTTTGATGAGCGGGGTGGCTAGAAATCGCTCAGATCGATGTGGATGTCCTGCTGAATCTCCTCGGCCCACAAATCCAGAGAGTGTCCCTCAATATGCTTTACCAGATATTTCCCGTCAATCTTGTCCCCCTCCTGGACCACCAGCACGTCTTTTCCTCTTTGCAGGAATACCATGCGCTTCCCCGCGCTTTCGTAAGATCCAAAGACTCGGAAAAGGCTCAGCTCTCTCTCTACCCGAGCCCTCGGGTCCTCCTTGGGGGGTAGCTCCGGTCCTTCAGGTGTCCTGTTCGCGACCGCCGGGGACGGGATGATGCTCTTTTTTTCCTCCCCTGCCTGGAAGAAGGGATTATGAATGACCTCCCCGTGATGTCTGGGGGGGGTCGAATACAATGCCAGCATGATTTCAGGTGCCTTTTGTAATTCATCCTTGTCCGGGTTCTGTTTCTTGACGATCACCCGTTTTCGGGAACCACTGTACGTCAGCCTTGTCAACTTCTTCTGGTGGTAGGGGTGCTGCCAGCGATACACCAGAGAGGCTGCCAGAATAACCAGTAAGGCAATTAATAAGACCTTTTTTTTCATCTTACCTGAAATAGGTGGATATCTGCAAAGTCATGTCCACCCGTTCCCCATCATTGGATCGGTTGAACAGTGAAAGATTGTCCAGGCTGAAAAGGCTCGAGGAATTCTGCAGGTCGGCGATAAAACCTTTCAATTGCTCGTATCTGCCGCTTACGTCGAACTTGCTGGTGTATTTCCACAATTTCATGGGCGCCACTTCTTCCGGCCTAAAAGCCATTTGGTTCGCATCCAGCCCGTGCTGCTGGAGGAGTTCGTTCAATTCCTTGACCAGCTCCACAAACTTTTCCTTTGGAGGCAGCTTTGCCCTGAATATGCCGAGGTCCAGCTGAGCCACCATGTAGCTCGCGAATTCCGGCCCAGGATATCCATTCCCAGGGTTTCTCTTCAGGCTGTACGTGACTTGCAGCTTTTTGATTTCATCCTTTTGTTTCTGGACATGGACCTCATAATATCCCAGATTGAACAACAAGATCAGGATACAAATCGCCCAGAAAAAACGGTTGAAACGAAGCGCATTGGTGATCCTCTGGTATTTCATAATTCAACTGCCTGTTATATTTCTGAACGGTTACCTGATTGAGAAGGCCTCTTTAATATCTTTCGAGAAATGTTCGTATTTCTTTTCACCAAAGAGTTTTTCAAGAATAAGGTTGTTTTCCACTTCAAAAGACGCCCCCCCCTGTTTTGGGTTCCGATGAGCGCCCGGTTTTTTTTCTTCAACACTCAATTGGGTAAGAAGGCTCTTTTCAAAAAGACCTGACTTTTTTAAGTTTTTCAGCAATTGAGCGATGTCTTTAGGCGTCTCTGCAAATCCGCTCAACGTGAGTCTGCTGAAATCATCTGCCACCTTGATCTCTCTCAAGGTCACACCATTCGGCATATCCGTCTCGATGGCATCCAAAAGCCTGTCCCAGGGGAAGACATCCTTCACGATAATCCGGTTTACGAGTTTAGCACCTTCCCGGATGATCTGCATCTCCTCCCCTTTAAGTTTTTTCAGGATTTTTTCCCGCGTCTGCTTTCTTTTTGAAAGCTGTTTTTCCAACCGTTTGATTTTGCCGTTGTAAGAGCCAATTTCTTCTTGATAGTAAACACCTCGGTTCAGATTGAAAAGTGTAATCCCAGCTAGAAACAGGCCTATGATGACAAGCGTCACATAAGCTACGCGCCTGTCATAGTATACGAAGGTAGCCAGATTGACTCTTATGGGATCCAACGCGTAAAACGCTCCGTTTCTGCTATGTTGTTCAAGTCTTCTGTTTAAAATTATTGAGCCAGACTCTGGGCGGCCCCGATAGCCGTGGCATACGAACAGAGCTCGCTTCGGCCCAGGCCAACCGACACACTGTCCATGGAAATGAGATCAGTTTCCTCAATCCCGGCAACATCCATGTCGCCCAGTGAACGCAGACCTTCCTCCAGGGCACGGACGAAACCCACCTGGCTCCCGAAAAACAGTTTTTCTATCTTTGCGCCGGGATTTTCGCTTTCGAATAGACGGAGAGTCATGTCAATATCCTGAAAGAAATGGATATCGGAAAATCCACGTTTCACGCCATGATAGAATTGCAACCTACCATGTACGCAAACGAAAAAAGTAAAATAATTCTCGAAAAGACCCATGAAGGCCATTGTTCCCGCACGGGGAATCCGATCACAGTAGAAATTGAAATGGTGAATTCCGGCGGGACGAATGACTTCGGGCTCGATTTTCAATTCCCGGAGATTCACTTCATACTCCCTCAGGACGTCATGGAAGCCCAGGGTTACCATTACAGTCCGTACGCCGCCGATTTTTCCTCCCAGCAAAAAATGGGAGATGTGGGCCTGTTCCGCACGAAAAGGAAGCGATTTTTTCGCCAGCCACACGATCATTTTGTCCGCCTCTTCTCCGGACTTGGGAAGACTTGCGTACCGCTGGATGAATACCTTGACGACCTCACTGGGTATCGCAAGGCCCACACGATGAACTTTTTCCCCGAATTTTGCAATGAGTTCCCGAAAGGCATTCAAGAAGGCCTGAGGTTCATAGATGTTTTGTGTCTTCAGGGAGAGTCTGAGGGTGTCATCCGGAAGCGGTAGAGATTGCGCCGAAAGCAACCGCCACCCCTTTTTTTCCCTCAAGACCTGGACAATCTTCACC
>CAYUCJ010000035.1:0-970 GCA_964443285.1 uncultured Desulfobacteraceae bacterium
GGCGGATTCGGGATTATTTGAATGCAACTGAAGCGTTTCCATCTATCGCAGGGGAGCTGAAACAGGATGAAAAAAAGCATCCGTCGTATGATTGGTCCCAGAGGAAATCCGACCTTGAGAAATTTCGCCAACCTTTTGAATGCGTGTGAGCGTCACGAGAGTTTGGAGCTCCGTGTGTGTCGGTAAAGAAATTCGTAGCGGAAAACCTCGGACAGCCATGTGAATGATGAAGCCGTTAAGCTTTCAAGTTTCTGCTAAAATACAGAAAGCGATGGATTGAAGAAGCGATAAGAAAGATCCACCCTAGGGCCGCCTTGAGGGATTCTCTTTCCCTGGCCCGAATCACCGCAGTTATTAGAAGAAAGCCTTATCCAGAGGGGCAGACAATGAAAGCAGAATTCAATTTTGTGCGTATTTTCCTATTGGTATGCGTTTGCATGATGATACAAGCTCCCTCCCTTTCTGCTCAATTAATTGAGCCGTCCCGAACGCTGGAGGGTCGGCAAAAACGCATGGCGCGAATTTCGATGTTTAGTGAACCCCCTGAGCTCACAGTTTTCTTGGACGGCGTCGACATTGGGAGCACGCCGGTCATTTCAAAGGAACTAACACCCGGGGTCCATATATTGCGGATTAAAGATACTGAAAAAGAAATGTTTTTTCCGCCTGGAAAAACGCTTCAACTGGATTTTTACAAAGACTCTCTCATTGAAATCCCTGAGACAAAGGCCGAGAGTACTCCACAACCAGAATCAGTAGAAAAAACGATGCCCCGGGAAAAGGAAACGGATGATTTCAGGAAGGACAGGGAACAATACCAGCCTTTTTATTGGCCCTTGAACTCCAGGGGACCTATCAGATAGCGTTATCATAAATGGTCAATAAAAAAGGCAGGGCTCTTGACGGGCTCTGCCTTTTTTATTTCTATTGTGTAAGGGAAAAGACAGGTGCAAGGCGGAAAGCGCAAGGG
>CAYUCJ010000035.1:980-8623 GCA_964443285.1 uncultured Desulfobacteraceae bacterium
CACCGCCCCCGGGGGGGGCGGGGCGGGGCGTTAGGGACGGGGAGACAATCCTACAATCTGATTGTCAACCATTTAGATATCTGAGGTTGACAATAAGGGGCGGAAGTGGTATGTGCATTGTGAAAGGAAAAAGTACCGTGGCAACCAGAGACGAACTGCTGAAATACCTCAAGGAACATGAAGGGAACTGGATCTCCGGGGAGGCGCTGAGCAACCGGATGGCCATTTCACGATCGGCCGTATGGAAACAGATCTCCAGGCTGAGGCAAGAGGGCTATGTGATCCGGTCGGCACCCAACAGGGGCTACGCGCTCTCGGAAGTCCCGGAACTGCTCCTTCCTGCTGAAATCGCAGAAGGACTCAATACAAGGGTTTTCGGAAAGCAGGACATCGTCTACGAGAGGGAGATGGATTCCACCAACCTGAAGGCACTGGACCTGGCCGTGCTGGGGGCGCCGGAAGGCACCCTGGTGGTGACGGAAAAACAGACCGGGGGGCGGGGCCGAAGGGGAAGAGGGTGGTTTTCCCCGTCCGGTAAAGGAATTTACGCTTCCCTCATCCTGAGGCCCAAGCTACCCCCCAATGAGGCACCCAAGATCACACTGCTGACCGGTGTGGCCGTGGCCGAGGCCTTGATGGCGGTGACCCCCCTGAAAGCCGCCATCAAATGGCCCAACGACATCCTGGTGGACGGCCGGAAAATCTGCGGCATCCTCACCGAAACCAGCATGGAGATGGATGCCATCCACCACGTGGTGGTGGGCGTCGGGATCAATGTGAACACCAGGAAGTTTCCCGATGAGCTCAAAGAAATCGCCACATCGGTTTGCCTCGAGACCGGCCGCGTTTTTGACAGGGTCCTTTTGTTGAAGGAATTCCTCGGGCGCTTTGAGAAACACTATTGGGCCTTCCTCAACTCAGGGTTCGCGTCTGTCGAAAAGCGGTGGAGAGAGCTGGCAGTCATCCTTGGAAAGGATGTCACGGTGCACATGATAGACGCCACTTGGAGGGGGCGGGCCGTGGAACTGGACCGGGACGGTGCATTGATCATTGAAGAAAAAAATGGAGAACGTCGGAAGATCTATTCAGGTGACATTCAAATACATGAAAAATGAAAAAACGACATCAAACGCATCTCCTTTGCGTGGGCTCGTCTACGCGGCCCTTTTTGGCGCGGGAACAGCCCTGGGCGCGTACATCCTGGTGCCCATCCCGCTCGTGCCCATCACCCTGCAGACCCTGTTCCTGTATCTGGCCGGAGCTATGCTGGGCGGGAGGCTGGCCACCCTGAGCCAGGTGGTCTACATCATCATCGGGATCATCGGGCTTCCTGTTTTTTCAGGCGGCAAGGCGGGCCTGGGGGTCCTGTTCGGCCCCACTGGGGGCTATCTCATCGGCTTTATACCGGCGGCCTACATTATCGGCAAGTGGAATGAATGGGTCGAGAAGCCTTCCACTATCCACCTGTCGCTCAGCATGGTGGCCGGGACCCTTGTCATCTACCTCTTCGGCGTGTTTCAGCTCTCCCTGGTGGCCAAACTGGGACTGGGGAAGGCGGTTGCAGTGGGCGCCCTCCCGTTCCTCGTCGGTGACGCCGTAAAGATTGTCGCCGCAACCCTCATCTCCAGAAAACTGGGTGAATACATCCGGGTCTGAGGGGGGACAGATGATTGAAGCCAGAGATCTGATCTTCAAATACGACAACAGCCCTGAACCGGTTCTCAAGGACATCAGCCTGGAAATCCGGGAAGGGTCGTACGTGGCCATCATCGGGCCCAACGGCTGCGGGAAGACCAGCCTGCTGCGGCATCTGAACGGACTGCTTCTCCCCGGTGAGGGGGAGGTGCTGGTGGACGGCATGCGCACGAGGGACAGGGGTTGCCTCCGGGAGATCAGGCGGTTGGTGGGTATGGTCTTCCAGAACCCGGACACGCAGATCGTGGGAACCACCGTTGAGGAGGACGTCTCCTTCGGACCCTCCAATCTTGGATTGCCTGCCCCGGACATCAGACAGCGGGTGGACAGTGCCCTGGACCTCGTGGGCATGAAAAAATATGCACAGCGTCCACCCCACACCCTTTCGAGCGGTGAAAAACAGCTCGTGGCCATTGCCGGCGTCCTGGCCATGCACCCCAGGTACATCGCCCTCGACGAGCCGACCGCCTATCTGGACCCCTCTGCAAGGACGAAGGTGTTCCGGGTATTGCGAGGGCTCCACGAGGAGGGCATGGCCATTGTCCACGTGACGCACCAGATGGAGGAAATCGTCGATGCGGATGAAATCTTTGTCATGAACAACGGCAGGATCGTCCAGAGAGGAAATCCGGCGGAGGTCCTGACGCGGATCGGGTGGCTCAAAGAACTGGGTCTGGATGCGCCGAGGGTGACGGAACTGATGGGGAGGCTGAAGGGCATGGGCCTGGAGTCCCTGGTGGAGTCGCTGACCCTGGACGATGCCTGTGCCCAGATCTTCTCGCTGATAGAGGGGAAAGCATCGGGGGCGGGAATCTGAGTGGACCATCTGGGACAATACATTCCGCGTGAATCGACCGTTCACCGGTTGGATCCGCGGGTCAAGATCGTTTGGACCATCGTGATGAGTGTCCTCATCCTTTGGGGTGACGCCCTTTCCCTGGTGCCGATCACCTTCGTGGTCGTGTTTGCAGTCCGTGCATCTGGTCTGCTTTTCCGCCATCTCCTCACATCCCTCAGGCCCGTCCGGTTCTTCCTCCTGCTTTTTCTTTTCCTTCACCTGTTCTTTGGGGGAGGTGAACCCATTGCTTCCCTTTCCTGGGGCCCGGTTTCCCTCACCCGTGAAGGTCTCTTCAGAGGCCTTACCGTGGTGTGGCAGTTTTCCCTCCTCATATGGGGGTCCTCCATCCTCACGGCAACAACGTTGCCTTCAGGGCTCGTGAGTGGGCTCGAGAAGCTCCTTCGACCCTTGAATAAAATCGGGGTTCCCTCCCATGACCTGGCCGTTATGGTCTCCATTGCCCTTCGGTTCGTTCCCGTTTTCCTCGAGGAACTGGAGCGAATCAGGGAGGCACAGACTGCCCGGGGCGCTGATTTCAAATCCGGGGGGGTTGTCAGGAGGACCCGGACCGCCTCGGGATTGCTGGTTCCCCTGATCCTCTCCTTCGTTCGAAGGGCCGACGATCTGGTCATTGCGATGGAGGCCAGGGGTTATGGAAGCGGTCCCTGGACCTCCATGGACGAGATGCGGTTGACGAAGCCCGATTACGCCGTCATCGCCGTCATGCTCCTGCTCAGCGGTTTGCTTGTTCTCCATGGCCTCTCAGCATTCGGTGGACCTTAGAGCTTATTCGGATGGCTCCACGCTTTTTGGCCCAGTGCCGGGTTAATCAAGGAATGATTCCTCAGGCGTCAAAAAACCGTCTTAAATGCTTCTTTCTTTGAATGGTGACTTCTGCCGTTTTTCCAGAATGAACCGCAACCATGAGAAAATAAGTGACGGCAGGCAAGAATGAAACTGGCACAACTGTTGCAAAATAAATATTTTCGGTTTACTACTCTTTATGACGAAGCATGCGAAATAGATGGGTCCATTCTTCGGAGGTCTTATGGACACAAAAATCATCAATCCGTTTATTGAGAGCGCCCTTCATGTACTCAGTACGGTGGCTTCAACGGCCGTGACGCCCGGCAAACCCTATGTCAAGAATGATCGCATTGCCAAAGGGGATGTGAGCGGGATTATCGGATTGACTGGAGAGTCGAGAGGAACCATTTCGGTTACGTTTACAGAGGCATGCATATTGGATGTCGTTTCAAAAATGTTCGGGGAAGAGATGAAAATCCTGAACGACGAGATCGGGGATGCTGTCGGCGAAATCTCCAACATGATCTCGGGAAATGCCAGGCAGAAACTGGAGCATATAGGCAAATCCCTGAAGGCGGCCATCCCCACCGTGGTCATGGGAAAGGATCATCACATGACGCACCTGACCAGCAGTCCCGTCATAGCCATTCCCTTTTCCACGGATAAAGGAGGTTTCACTATCGAGGTGTGTATTGAAGATTGATGCGGCTCATTTCATGAAGCCGGACGAGTCCGAACCGGTAGCGTATCTCCCTGAAATCATTCCCACTGGAGTGGAAGGTCCTTTCTGCAAACAGTACCCTGTTTTTTCGATCCACGAGAATGACGGTTGAAGACCGGGTCCCGTAGGTGGGACTGGAAATAAAGACAGGGGCCAGAATCCTTTCCCATTCCATTCCTACCCCCGTTTGAGGGAGATCCTTTTCCGGTGGTCGCATCGGGTCCCGGAGGAGTGTAAAGATGTCCTCGGGCTTGAGTTCATCGCTGGATGCGAGCAACCGCTTCAGTCCGTTCCCGGCCTTCTCGAGTTTTGGCCAGGGAGTGTCCAGGAGGTGGTTGCTCAACCCGTAGAAGCCTCTTGAGAGAGGGGTGACCTCTCCGCCCCTGTTGGAATACCAGAAGAGATTGTCAACGGATCCGGCGATGAGGTTAAAGCCGTTGTACCGATCTGATATCCCGGAGAGATTCCCAAGATAGGTCCCGGCGGGTTCAATGCCTCTAAGGAATTCAATCACCAGGCGGCCCCGAGAGGGCGCATGAGGTTTCAGGTCTGCCGGGTTGCGGTAATTGGTGACGGCAGCCACCTTTCCCGCGAGGGTGATACCCAGCCAGGTCCCGCCTGCCTTGAGGTCCCGCCCTGCAAGGAGTTCAGGGGCATCTTCCCAGAATGCGGCCCTTCGCGTGGGCCGATCGTAGAATTCATCGCGGTTGGCGGCCACGACCAACCTGTACTTGAGATGCTGATTGAGCGCAATGAGCAACAAACACATGGTCTTCTACTCAGTGAGGGTTTTTTCGGAAAGCGGGATTTTCAACTGATAAATACCACCGTCCAGCACGGCCGTTACAGGGTAGGGTGCCTTTTCAAATACCTTGAGCATGGATTTGTTGGTGGAGAGGACATCCGCCTGCAGTCCGCCGATATTGCGGCTCTTCGCAATCCTGATCAGTGTCATGAAGAGAAAGGTCGCGATTCCTTTGCCCTGATAGGCCTCGTCAACCACAAAGGCCGTGTCGGCAAAAAGGCTGCCCGGGATGCACACATACCTGGCTTCGGCAACAATGCGTCCCTCGCCGGGTTCCCCGACCAGCCCGATGATGCTCATGGTGTTCCGGTAATCCACGTTCGCGTATTCCTGCATCCTGGCGTGGGGCATGGTTTTGATGGGTGAAAAATAGCGGTAATAGACGGCCTCATCGGAAAATCGATAAAAGAGGCGTCGCATCTCGTCCACGTCGGAAGGCCTGATGGGTCGGAACCGCACGGTGTGGCCTCCCTCGAAGGTTTGGGCAAAAGTGAATTCTTCAGGGTAGAAGCGCCCTGATTCCGCCAGGTAGGTCTGCTCAGGAAACAGGAGGTGGTTTTCTTTTGCGATCCCCACCAGTTTCTCACGGTCATCGGGATGGGCGATGTCGATGATGGCAAGCGCCCGCTCCCGGATGGTCTTTCCGGTGAGGGAGGCCACACCGTATTCCGTCACCACCAGGTCAAGGGATTCCCTGGCGGAGAGTTGATTGGGAAGATCTTCCACGGAGAGCAGGATGTTGCATTCACCCTTCAGATTCCGGCTCGGAAGGGCCACCAGAATTCGCCCGCCGGCGGAAAAAGAAGCCCCCGTGAGGAATTCCTGGGCCTCGCCGGGCCCTGCCGTCACATTCCCTCTCCCGGTATGAAGTGCGATGCCCCCGGTGAGGTCGATTTTCCGGGCAGGAAGAATCAGGTTGAAGTGGTCGTTGGTTCCGATGCGCTTGGGATCAGCCACCACATCGATCCCCTGGAACTCCACCAGGGGGTTGCGGTGCAGCCAGCGCATGAGGTCAGGGGTTCCGAGGGCATAGGCTGCCACACATTTTCCCTTGAAGATCCCCTTCTTCCGGTTGCTCACGGCGCCGCTCTTGACCAGGTCCATCAGGGCGTCGGTAAAAAACTGGGAGTGGATTCCCAGGTGATGCTTGTGGATCAGGTGGCGGGCCAGGGACTCAAACAGGGGGCCGATGGAAAAGGAGATACAGCATCCGTCCCGGACCAGGGAGGCTACGTTGGCGCCGAGTTTTTCAAAGACGTCGTCCACCGGCCACCGGGGAAAATAGATGGGCGGCTCCTGTGCCTCAACGAGGAAATCGAAATCGTTGATGTGAACGAAAGTGTCCCCCAGGGTTCGGGGTGCGTCCTTGTTGATTTCACCGACGACGAGGGTTGCCTGTTCCATGGCCTGCCGGGCCGCATCGATGGCCGTTCCCAGACTCGAATATCCCGCGCTGTCCGGTGGGGTGATCTGGACGAAAGCCGCATCGATGCGGATGGTCCCGGATTCGATGAGCCACGGAATTTTCGAAAACCTGCTGGGAATCAGGTCCACACGGCCTTCGGTTATGGCTTCACTGGCTATCCACCCGGCGAAAAAGGTCTTGAGACGAAACCGGGGCGCATACCGCTCTTCGGATGAAACAGCCTGCCCCAGGCTGACAAGCTGAACCAGTTCAAGGTCCTGGATGTTGTGTGCATCCGAAGCCATCAGGTCCTGAACCAGGGTCCTGGGTTCAGCCACTCCGGTGCTCAGGAAGATGCTCATGCCGGGCCTGATTTTCGAGAGGACCTTCCGGGTACTCACCAACTTGTTTTTCCAAGCCTCTCCTTTTGAGGGCTGCATCGAATGTCCTCCCTGCCGAAGGTTCCTTTAATCCGGGGTCGGGTCCACGTGTACAATCACTTCTCCCACGTTTTCCAGTTCTTCGATGAGACAATTCTCCACTTCTTTGGCTATCCGGTGCCCCTGTGATACGGTCAGACCGCCGTTCACCACCACGTGGAGTTCCATCTGAAAAAGGCCCCCGGATGAGCGCGCCCGCAGGTCGTGGACATCCAGCACCCCTTCGACGACTGACGCGCACTCCCTTATTTTTTTCTGGACATCAGACCCGGGTGCCGTGTCGGTCAATTCTTTCAAAGCCTTCCACATGATCTCCGAGCCCACCTTGATGATCAGCGATGAGACCACCAGGGCGGCAAAGGCATCCAAAATGTACCACCCCGGACGGATTTTGGCCCCGGCGATTCCCAGGGCAACGGCCACGGATGACAGGGCATCCGACCGGTGGTGCCAGGCGTTGGCCACGAGGGCGACACTCCTCAGCCGCCGCCCGGTGGAAATGGTGTAGTGGTAGACGGCCTCCTTGCAAATGATCGAGCCGACGGCAACGGCAAAGGCCAGCCAGCTGGGGTGGTATTCATTGTGAAAGTAGATATTCCATCCCGCTCTGAACCCCATGTAGACCCCCGCCCCTATAAGAACCATCCCTATAATGGAGGAAGCCAGGGTCTCAAAGCGCCCATGGCCGAAGTGGTGCCTTTCGTCGGGGGCTCTGCGTCCCAGCTGTAGACCAATGAGGACCACCGCGTCTGTGAACAGGTCCGACAGGGAGTGAATAGCATCGGCGATCAGGGCCTGGCTGTGTCCCACTTGACCGACCGTGAATTTGAGGAAGACCAGGAACAGATTGACCGCTGAGCCGATAAGGGTAACTCTGACGCCCTTTCCCAAACGGTCGTCCGCCATGGAGCTATAGGAGGAAGGTTGCATGG
>CAYUCJ010000035.1:8723-15358 GCA_964443285.1 uncultured Desulfobacteraceae bacterium
AAGGAAAGACATGCAGCTTGAAATGAAAACCCGCTTCCTGCTGGCCATCTACGGCCTGGCCTGGGCCGCCGTGACCCCTGGGCTCTACGCCTTTCCCAGGCTTCGCGAGGGATGGCGGGCGCGGCTTTTCAAGAAAGGTCCGCGAGGACCGGTGGACGTCTGGATGCAGGCTTCATCGGTGGGGGAGGCCTATCTGGCCCTTGAAATCATTTCAGGGTTCGATCCTTCGCGCACCCCGAAGTTCATGGTGACGTCGGGCACGTCCCAGGGGTTGGCCACCCTGGAAAAAGGCGTGGCAGAGATGGCGCCCTCCCAAAGGCAATCGGTGGAGATCACGTGCTTTCCCTTTGACAGACCCTCCCTTATGCTTCGCGCGCTTCACTCTTGGAAACCCCGTCTTGTGGTCCTTCTGGAAACGGAGATCTGGCCGGGGCTTCTTGCGGCCGCCGGAAAAGCGTCGATCCCGGTTTTGATCCTGAACGGCCGGCTCTCCGCCAAGAGCTTCCGGAGCTACAGGCTGTTGAAACGCTTCTGGCACGAGGTGCGACCGGAGAAGGTCCTCGCGGTGTCTCCGGCGGATGCGACCCGTTTCAGTGCCCTCTTCGGATACGACCGAGTGGAACAGATGCACAACATCAAGTTTGACAGGATGGGATTTGATACGTCCGGCTCCCTCAAGACGAACCCCCTCGGATGGATGCTCCCGGAGGATCTGCCGTTCCTGGTACTGGGGTCAGTGAGAAAAGAGGAGGAAACCGAGGTCATTCAGGTTCTGAAATCCCTGGCTGTCTCGATGCCGGAAACGGTGGCAGGCGTGTTTCCCCGCCACATGCACCGAATCAAATACTGGGAGAAGGGGCTGGCAGGATCGGGTCTCAACTGGATGCTGCGGTCTGAGGCCGAGAGACCCATCGCTCCCGGAACCATTGTCCTGTGGGACACGTTTGGAGAGCTTTCCGCGGCCTACGGTCTTGCCCGGGCCGCGTTTGTGGGAGGGACGCTCAAACCCTGCGGCGGACAGAACTTCCTCGAGGCCGTTGGAAAGGGGGTCGTTCCCTGTATAGGACCCCACTGGGAACACTTCCTGTGGGTGGGTGAAGAGATCCTGCAGCAGGGAATGGTTGAGCAGGTCGGGGATTGGGAGGAACTGGTCGAAGCCCTGATCAGGAATCTGCAGGAACCGCCGTCCAGGGAGGCGGTCGCGAGGCGCGCCCGGAACTACGTGAGCGAGAGGAAGGGGGGAGCCGGGGCGGCCTGCAGGGAGATCATGAGGTACTTGTGAGGCTGTCGGAAAACGCCCATCTGCTGCGTTATCCTCATCCCTCGTCACTGCGGCGTACTTTTATGTACGCCTCATTCCTCGGAATTTCGGAAGCCTTGCATATGACCATTTTCCATCAGCCTCTAAGAAACCGGTTTCTCTACAGTCTATACAGAATCGGACAATCTTTTCTGAATCAGCTCCTTGACTTTCTTGGGATCGGCCTTGCCCTTGCTCTTTCGCATGACCTGGCCGATGAGAAAGTTCACCGGTTCGGGGCTGCCGTCCCTGATCTTGAGAACGCTGTCAGGGTTCCGGGCGATGACCTCTTCGATGAGGTCTTCGAGAACCCCTCCCTCCTGGATGGGCCTCAGATCCTTTTCCTCGATGATGCTCTCGGGACGCTTTCCGGTTTCAAACATCTCCTCCAGGATCATGCGGCCGATCCCTTCCGTTATCTCACCCGAATCCATGAGGGCCACCAAACGGCCGAAATCCGCCGGTTCGACGGGGCAATCATCCATGGGGACGGCCTTTTCATTCAGCAGGCGAAAGAGATCCTTGGCTATCCAGGCGCAGAGTTTTCTGCTCGAGCGGCAGTGGGGAACGCAGCTCTCGAAGTATTCAGCCACCTGGTGGTCCTTCGTCAGGAGCGCGGCGTCATTTTTTGAAATACCGTAGGCTTCGATAAACCGGTTGACCCTTTGATCCGGCAATTCGGGCATGGTCTGCCGTATCTGTTCCACGCTGGACCTGCTGATCTCCAGTTCAACCAGGTCTGGATCCGGGAAGTACCTGTAGTCCGGGGCATCTTCCTTGCTGCGCATGGGCAGGGTGATCTTTTTGACCTCATCGAAAAGACGCGTCTCCTGGGAGATCGGTCCCCCGGATTCCAGGATCTCGCTCTGCCTGTTGATCTCGTATTCCAGAGCCTCCAGGACGAACCTGAAAGAGGCCATGTTTTTGATTTCCGTACGATTGCCGAATTCGCGACTCTCTTTCGACCGAAGCGAAATATTGACGTCGCACCTGAACTGCCCCATTTCCATGTTGCAGTCGCTCACACCGATATAGCGGAGGATCTGCCGCATCTTTTCCAGAAAAGTCCTGGCCTCCGGGAGTGAGCGAACCGGATTCCGCGTGTGATCGGAGACGATTTCTATGAGGGGGATGCCCGCCCGGTTGTAATCTACAAAACTGTGGTCGGCGGATTCAAAGGACTTGGATGCGTGCACCAGCTTGCCCGCGTCTTCTTCCAGGTGGATCCGTTTGATGCCCACCAGATAAGGCCTGTTGTCGGAACCAGGGATCTCGAGAAAGCCGTCTTCACAGAGGGGCTCCTCATACTGGGAGATCTGATAACCCTTGGGCAGGTCCGGGTAAAAATAATTCTTGCGGGCAAACCGGGCGAGGGGGCTGATGGTGCAGTTGAGGGCCAGTCCCGCGCGAATGCCGTATTCAATGGCCTTCTCGTTCAAGACCGGAAGAGAGCCCGGCTGTCCCGTGCACACGGGACAGATCCGATGGTTGGGCGCGGCTTTGTAATCCACAGCGCAGCTGCAGAAGAGTTTGGTCCTGGTGCTGAGTTCAGCGTGCACTTCAAAACATATGATGGCGTCGAATTCCATTAGGCCTCACCCCCTGAAATCCGCTGATGGGCATGGGCCACGCGGATGAGCGTCGCTTCGTCAAAGGGCCTTCCGGTGATCTGCAGGCCCACGGGAAGGGATTCCACCTCTCCGCAGTTGATGCTGAGGGCCGGGACGCCTGCGAGATTGGCCGAGACCGTGTAAATGTCCACAAGATACATCTGAAGCGGCTCATCGGCCTTTTCGCCAAGCTTGAAAGGGACACAGGGCGACACGGGGCTCACGAGGCAGTCTACCTGCTCAAAGGCCTTCCGGAAATCGTCCCTGACCAGGGTCCTGGCCTTCTGGGCCTTCAGGTAGTAAGCGTCGTAATATCCGGCCGACAGGACGTAGGTGCCGAGCATAATCCTCCGTTTGACTTCACGGCCGAACCCCCTGCTCCTGGTGGACTGGTACATGGAAATGATGTCTTCCATGGAATCGGGCGCCCTGTAACCGTATTTCACGCCGTCGTAACGGGCCAGGTTGCTGCTGGCCTCGGCGGTGGCAATGAGATAATAGGCACTGATGGCGTAAGGGGTGTGGGGAAGGGACACCTCAATGATGCCGGCGCCGTGCTGTTCCAGTCGCGAGACCGCCTGCATGATCTTTTTCCTGACGGCCGCGTCCATTCCCTCGATGAAATACTCCTTTGGCAGTCCGATGCGGATGCCTTCGAGGCCCCGGTCGAGCGATTGCAGGTAGTCGGGGGCAGGGGCGTTGGCTGATGTGGTGTCTTTTTCGTCGTGCCCGCAGATGGTGTTGAGCAGCAGGGCGCAGTCTTCCACGTTTCGGCACAGGGGGCCCGCCTGGTCGAGGGATGAGGCGTAAGCGATGAGGCCGTAGCGGGAAACCCTGCCGTAGGTGGGTTTCAGGCCCACGATTCCGCAAAAAGAGGCGGGTTGCCGAATGGAGCCCCCCGTATCGGTGCCGATGGCCAGCACGGTTTCCCCTGCGGCTACGGCCGCTGCAGATCCGCCGCTGGATCCTCCGGGGACCCTGTCGGGGTCGGCGGGATTCCGGGTCGGCCCAAAGGCGCTGTTTTCAGTGGACGACCCCATGGCGAACTCGTCCATGTTGGTCTTTCCGATCAGTATCGCGCCGTCCTGCATCAGCCGGTTCACCACCGTCGCGTCATAAGGGGGGACATAGTCCGCCAGGATTCGGGATGCGCAGGTGGTCCTTATGCCCTCTGTACAGAGCAGGTCCTTGATGGCGACGGGTATCCCGGTGAGAGGGGGTAACTCCCCGCCTTCCCTTATTTTTTTGTCCGCAAGGTCTGCCTGCTCGAGGGCACGATCACGGGTGACCGTGATAAAGGCGTGAATCAAGGGTTCCTTTTCGTCTATCCTCCCGAGGACCGACGCCGTGACTTCCCTTGCGCTTACCTCTTTTTTCCCCAGCAGGGCCCGCAGTTCAAATGCGCTCAAGTCGCAGAGGTCCATGATCGTTCCTTAACCTTCCAGAATCCTGGGCACCTGAAAAAAAGTGTCTTTCCTGTGAGGTGCATTCTCGAGGATGGATTCAGCCGCGGATGATTCGGCGGGTTCGTCCGCTCGCCAGACATTGCTCATATCCAGTACGTGGCTCGTGGGCGGAACGCCCTCGGTGTCCAGTTCCTCCAGGGTCGCCACGTAATCGAGGATGGCGTTCAGGTCCCCGGCGTACGCCTCCTCCTCTTCACCGGAGAGGCTCAAACGCGCGAGTTTTGCCACGTGCCTCACCTGGTCCGGGGTGACGTCAACACGTCTGGGTCCCTTTTCGCCGGCGGTGCCTTCCCGGCCCCCCTCTCCAAGGGGGCCGCCGGGGCCGCCCTCAGGATCCAGAGCCTTGAGGGCCAGTTCCTTCAGCTGCTCTTCGTCGACACCTGCGGGAGCGTGCGTCAGGGGGCAATAGGCACGACGGTTCTTGGGGAATGCAATGACCTCCCTGATGGAGGACGTCCCCAGGATCATGGCGATGGTCCGGTCGAGCCCCAGGGCGAACCCCCCGTGAGGGGGCGCACCGTATTCGAGGGCCTTCAGAAAGAAGCCGAATTTGTTCCGGATTTCTTCTTCGGAGAGCTGGAGGGCCCGGAAGACCTTGTCCTGGACTTCCGTCTTGTGAATACGGATGCTTCCGCCTCCCAATTCCTCGCCGTTCACGACCAGGTCGTAGGCCCTGGACTTCAGGGCCAGGAGGTCGTTCAGGTCCTTGGGATCGAAGTCCTCTCTGTCCGGCATGGTGAAGGGGTGGTGCTCGGAATTCAATCGGTCTTCTTTCAGTTCGAACAAGGGAAAATCCGTCACCCAGAGAGGGCAGTAGCGGTCCTCCCGTATCAAACCCAGTCTTTCCGCCACGTGGAGTCTCAGCTTTCCAAGGACCTTGTTCGCCAGGTCAACGGACTGATCGGCGATCATCAAGATGCAGTCTCCGTCCCGCGCGGAAAATCGATTCATGATCTCCTGCTGTTCGGCCTCGGAAAAAAACTGGACGATGCTGGATTCAAGACTACCGTCTGACACCTTCATCCAGCTCATACCTTTCGCACCGAAGTAGGGAACGATCCGGAGGGCGTATTCATTCTGAAGCACATTCTTGCTGAGGAGGCGGTTTGGGTCTCTGACACAGAAACCTTTGACGTGGCCGCCGCCCAGGATGACCTCTTTGAAGATGGCATATCCGGTGTCCTGGAAAACATCGGTCACGTCCTCGAAGGCCATGGGGAACCGCAAATCCGGCCTGTCCGATCCGTACCGGCTCATGGCTTCATCGTAAGTCATGCGTGGAAAAGGCCGGGGGAGCTTTAGGCCTCCTATGGAGAAAACCCTGCAGGTCAATTCCTCGACGGCCTCATAGATGAACTCCTCATCCACGAACGAGGCCTCCATGTCGAGTTGCGTGAATTCCGGCTGTCGGTTGGGTCGAAGGTCTTCATCTCTGAAACAGCGTGCGATCTGAAAGTACCGGTCCATTCCGCCGATCATGAGAAGTTGTTTGAAAATCTGGGGAGACTGGGGCAGGGCGTAAAACCTTCCGTGATGCACCCTGCTCGGGACCAGATAATCCCTGGCTCCCTCCGGGGTGCTCCGGGTGAGGATGGGGGTTTCAACCTCGGTGAAATCCATTTCGTGCAGGTAGTCCCTAATGGCCTTGATCATGCGGTACCGCTTGTGGAAAAGGTCCTGGACGGACGGGCGGCGGAGATCGAGATAGCGGTACTGAATTCTCAGGTCCTCGTCCACCTTCCGGGGTGCGGAAGCGATCTCGTCGCCTAGGACCATGGCCTTTTCGGAAATCCGGAAGGGAAGAGGCCCGGATCTGGAAAGAACCTGGACGGTGGCTGCATAGACCTCGATATCTCCGGTCCTGAGATTCGGATTTTCGGTTCCCTTCTTCCTGAACGACACGTTCCCCTCGACGCGAACCACGTCTTCTTCGCGCAACGCCGTGGCCAGGGGGTAGTCATCGGAGGCGATTTTCGGGTCGAACACCACTTGTACGATGCCCTTGACATCGCGAAGGTGGATGAAGACCAGGTTCCCGTGGTCTCGAATGGCGTCCACCCATCCCATCAGTGTGACGGAAGTGCCACTGTGTGAAACGTCCAGGGATCCGCAGTACGTTCGATTTTTCCACTCCATCAGCCCATCATCCTTTTTCTATCCCATCTCCGATTCTGCTTGAAAAATCAAAAATCATACCCGATTCGATGATTGTAATCAACCTTATCTTATGCAATAATTTTTTCAAGTTTTATTGTCGAT
>CAYUCJ010000036.1:0-15212 GCA_964443285.1 uncultured Desulfobacteraceae bacterium
AGGTGGTGATGATACAGTGTGTCGGGTCCAGGAACGATGAGAATCCCAACTGCTCCCGCATCTGCTGCCAGAGTGCCGTAAAGAACGCATTGCATATCAAGGAGCTTAAACCGGAGGCTGATGTCTTTGTGCTTTACCGCGACATCCGCACCTATGGGCTCCTGGAGGACTACTACCGGCAGGCACGTGAGAAGGGGGTGATGTTTTTTCGCTACAGCAAGGAAGCGCCCCCAGTGGTTGAATCCTCAGGAAACGATCTGCAGGTCACATTCAAAGACCACGTTCTCGAACGCGACATCAGGATCTCACCGGACCTGCTGGCCCTGAGTGCAGGAATGATCGCCCAGAACACCGAAGAACTGGCCAATATCATGAAAGTCCCAAGAAACACCGAGGGGTACTTCATGGAGGCCCATGTCAAGCTTCGCCCCGTGGACATGGCGGCGGACGGAGTTTTTGTCTGTGGCACGGCCCACAGCCCTAAACTCGTTACCGAGACGATCGCCCAGTCCCTCGCCGCAGCTTCACGCGCGAGCACCTTCCTCTCTCAGCCCGAGATCCTGCTCTCGGCTGTCGTAGCGAAGGTGAATCCAGACCTTTGTGCATCATGTCTCATCTGTGTCCGGTCGTGCCCATTCGGTGTGCCGCGGATCAACGAGGAGGGGGTCAGCGAAATAGATGTGGCCATGTGTCACGGATGCGGCATCTGTGCATCGGAATGCCCGGCCAAGGCCATTTCCTTGAACTGGTATGAAGACGACCAGATCCTGAGCAAAGTGGAAGCTCTGCTGGAAGGGGTCATTTGAGTCTGTTGGGTCTCTTGGGTCTGAGGCTAAAATACAGGCGGTGGGCGTGAGGCGGGGAGAACCGTCCGTCTTCGACGGACTTGAGGAGGGAAGGCATAAAGCCAGGAGGTAAATAGATAATGGAAGAGTTCAAACCGATTATTGTGACGTTCTGCTGTAATTTCTGAGGTTATACCGCTGCGGACCTGGCAGGTTCCATGCGTCTTCAGTATCCCGACACAATCAGGGTCATCCGGGTGCCGTGTACAGGCAAGGTGGATGTCATTCACATCCTCCGTGCCTTTGAAAAAGGTGCTGACGGCCTCTATGTGGTGGGCTGTATGGAAGGGGATTGCCGTTTCAACCAGGGAAACCTCCGGGCCAGGAAGCGGGTGGAACAGGCTCAGTTGCTCCTGGACAAGATCGGCATCGGCGGAGAGCGGGTCCACATGTACAATCTCTCGTCGGGAGAAGGACCCAAATTTGCCGAATACGCCGTTGAAATGACGGAAAAGATAAGGGAACTGGGACCCAACCCCATCAAGGCGGCCAGACAGAACAAGGCGGCTTGAGCGTGCGAGAAAGAGAGGTCATTTGAGATGATAGTTGCTGACAAAAAGCCTATTGAAGAGATCATTGAAGAGCTGAAGGATTTTGGCAGAATCCTCGTAGCCGGGTGCAACGAATGCGTGACGGTCTGCGAGGCCGGAGGAAAGAAGGAGGTCGGGATTCTGGCCTCTGCACTGCGCATGTACTTCATGAATCAGGGAAAAGACATCAAGATCGATGAGGTAACCCTTGAACGCCAGTGTGATCATGAATACCTGGAAGAAATCAGGAACAATATTGATCAGTACGATGCCGTTCTTTCCATAGCCTGCGGCGTAGGGGTTCAATTCATGGCCGAAAAATATTTTGATAAACCCGTTCTCCCCGGTGTAAACACCTGTTTTCTCGGTGTCACAGAGGAGCGTGGGGTCTGGACGGAGCGTTGTCAGGCCTGCGGAAAATGCATCCTGGCGAGTACCGGCGGCATTTGCCCTGTTTCCCGTTGTGCCAAACGGCTTTTCAACGGGCCCTGCGGAGGGTCTGCAAAGGGAAAGTGCGAAATCAACAGCGAATTGGATTGTGCCTGGCAGCTGATCGTCGACAGGCTCAAAGAACTGGACAGGCTTGAAGATTATGAAAAGCTTATGCCGATCAAAGACTGGTCCACGGACAGGGCCGGGGGGCCCAGAAAAGTGGTTAGGGAGGATGTGAAACTATGAGCAAAGTTGCGAGCCCCAAGACACCCAGCAAATTAGAAAAGATTCTGGCAGCAGGCCACCTGGCGGTCACCTCCGAATGCGGCCCACCCAGAGGCAGCGACGGCTCCGTCATCGAAAAAAAGGCCCAATTGATCAAGGACCACGTGGATGCCATCAACATTACCGACAACCAGACTTCCGTCACCAGGCTGAGCAGCCTTGCCTCCTGCATCCGCCTGAAACTGATGGGATTGGAACCGGTTCTTCAGATGGTGGTTCGTGACCGCAACCGCATCGCCCTGCAAAGCGATATCCTTGGCGCGGCGTCGTTTGATATCCACAACATGCTCTGTCTCTCAGGCGACCACCAGGTATTTGGGGATAATGCCTCCGGCCAGAACGTCTTCGACATTGATTCCATGCAGTTGATCCAGACGGTCAGGCAGATGCGTGATGAGGGAAAATTCCTGGGGGGTGATGAAATCAAGAGGCCCCCTGAACTGTTCGTCGGAGCGGCCGCGAACCCGTTCGCGGATCCATTTGAGATACGCGTTGCCCGGTTGGCCAAAAAAATAGCGGCCGGCGCGGAATTTATCCAGACCCAGTGTATCTACAATCTGGAGAAATTTGAACTCTGGATAAAGCAAGCCGGAGATCGGGGTCTCCTCGATAAAGTTTACATCCTGGCGGGGCTCACCCCCATGAAGACCGCCGGGATGGCAAAATATATGAAAAATCGCGTACCCGGCATGGACGTACCGGACGATGTCATCAAGCGGATGAGCGGGGTCCCAAAGGAAAAGCAGGCTGAGGAGGGGATCAAGATCTGTGTGGAGTCCATTCAACGTCTCAAGGAAGTCGAAGGCGTAAAGGGCTTCCACATCATGGCCATCGAATGGGAAGAAAAGGTTCCCGAGATCGTGGAACAGAGCGGGCTTTACCCGAGGCCTGAAGTCTAGATTAATGGTTTTTGGTAAAGAGTCCAGGGGCGGAGTTGGAACTTGAGCGTTGACATTGTGGCGTTGAATTGCATAATTATTAACTGTGACCAATTGAAAGGAGGTTCACTATGCCTAATCCCTATATCCTGGTAGTAGATGATGATCCGGATCTGGTGGAAACCGTAGCTATGATGCTGGAAAGCAAGGGATGCGATGTGGGCCGGGCTTACGACGGTGTGGAAGGTGAAGAGTCCATCAAGGAACGCCGACCTGACCTCATTATCCTGGATGTCATGATGCCCAGAAAAGACGGCTATATCCTTTGCGGGGAACTCAAGTCCAGAGATGAAACCAGAGAAATCCCCGTGGTGCTTCTCACGGCGGTAGGGGAAGCCGTTCCCACCACCAAGTATACGCATGCTGACGGGATGTCCACCGAGGCGGACGATTATATTGCCAAGCCTATTGACACGGCGGGGTTGTGGGAAGTGGTGAGCGCTCTACTATAGAGTGTTGCGCCTGATCAGACCGCCTGTGATGCAGCTTTTCCAGGCGAGAGGTCTGCAGCCGTAGATGCCGCGAGGGCCATCGTGACCGGGCGGCATAAGGGGAAACGCTCTTGCCTGTTGCTTCAAACAGACTCGGGGGCTTCAAGGTCCTCAAAGGATTAACCAGGTTTTCCGTCATCTATGCCTTGGAAGGCCATCGTTCTGATGCGCTTCTTTATCGCCGGCTGTCCGAAAAGAGGATCAACCTTCCCTTTCTCGCGTTTGAAAACCAGGGAGGGAGCGGTGGTCTTCAAATGGTTGTTGAGACGCCGGATGCCTTACGGACATCACTTATCCTGGAAGCGATTTCGGTTCAGGCCAACCATCCATCCGAGAAAAAGGCCATCCTGTCCCTCTTCCCCCATCGAAATGATCCGCACATAGCCGGCGCCCTGATGCAGGCCCTTGGGAAGAAAGGCATCCCTTTTGACGGCCTTGCCCACTCTCAATCCGCCATTTCGGTTGTTCTCGATGAGTCAACACTCAACCGAGCGGCAAGCGCCCTTTTCGAACCTTTTCGTTTCGGTGCCTACAGGACCCCGGCGGACTGGAAACTGGCCCAGAAGGGAAAAGAGGACTTGCATAAAGAGGTCGTGGCCACCTACCAGGAGCAAAAGCCCAAAATCTACTGTCTTGAATGGCTGGAAGGATTGACGCTCCTGCAGGTGGTTTTCGAAAATTCGTACGAAGGGGCCGTAGGCCTCATCTTCGAAGGCCTGGCAGAACTGGGCTTTCACTTGACCTTCTTGATCACCTCGCCGCCGAGGGCCGAAGGAGAAGCGCGGATGGTCTTCTGCGTTCACCAGGCCCTCGATAAGGAGGTTGTCTCCCTAACCCAAAGATGGCTTCCCGATGCCGTCACGGTTGAAACGCCTTCCGTTGTACTCTTTTCAATGAATGGACCACACTTCGGCGACCGCTATGGTCTGGTTGATGAACTCGTCACTGCATTCAACGAGGCGGGAGTGGAGCTGCTGGCACTGAGCTGTTCCATCGCTTCCATGGCTGGAGTGATTCCTTCCGGGCAGATCCAATCGGCAACCGATGCGATCCGGGACCGCTTCGAAGTCCCTTCGGTGATCAAAAAAGAAAGCACCTGAACGTCGGTCCCTTGTGGCATCGACAGCATCACTGAAAGCTATCCATCTGAATAGATTAATATATTTCTCTTTTTTCCGATGGTATCCTACAAATTCGCTTCCAGTTTTCGCGAGGTCAGGACCCCAATGGAAGACACAGGAAAAGGCATCGCTGCATGCCCATCATGACATTAGCAGTACAAGGTTCCTCTCAAACTCGAAGGGAAAAGGGCCACCTGCAAGAAATGCGGCGCGAGATTTCTCTTGCGTTTTCAATCCGATATTGGAAAGCCACCCATAAGACCCGACCCTGCTCCCCAGCCGCCCCCGAATAAAGGAATCGAAGAAATGAAAAAGACCGGCGAGAGCGGGGAGAGCTCCCAAATCCGGAAGAGAATTGAAGAGGTTGACGCAAAAGTCCACCCAGCCGATGAAAGGCTCGGGAAACGCATGGACCAGCAGGACGATGTCCAGCACAAAATCGACGACCTGGGAGTCCGGATAACGGAGATTGAATGCGACATTGCACTACTGGAAGAAGATATGGAAAGGATCGGCGAGTGGTCCCGATCTGCGGGAGGGTCTCCAATGGTCAAGGTCGCGAAAACCATTTATTCCAACATCACCATCAAGAGACCCACTGCCTCTTCCGCTTGAGGGGCAACAGAGAGAGTTGCCTTATCACTGAAAAGCGGGTTCGAAACCCCGAAAACCAGGAGCTGACCTGGGAGATGGCTGTTGAGCCGCTGAAGTAAAATGACAAATCACCGGCCTTTGGCATCCACCGATTTTTTTTCGAGATTGTTCCGATTCATCTGGGATTGTTTCCGTTTTTTCTTTGACCATTCCTGCACCTTTGCGTTTACTGCGCTTGCGAATCGGGGATCTTTCGCTTTTTCGTAGATTTCCACAGCGCCCTCGCCGTGCGCATGGGCAAATGCGGCCCGCCCCAAAAGCGTTCGGGCGATTACGGTGGTCCAGCCCTCTTCTGCGGCGATGCCGCCAAAGGAGATATCGGCAAATTCAGCGGAGTAGTCGTCACAGTACTGACAGGCAAAACGCCGCATAAACCCCAATTGGCCCAAGGGGAGGGTTCGGATTTCACCATTGTTCAGATGGATATACAGTTCTTCTTTGATGTTGATCTTGTTCACATCGCCCCAAAAAAAGTTGCCGAGCTTTTCCAGTTCCTCTCTATGCGCCTCACCAAAAATGAAGTTGCCCGAGCAGAACAAGCCCAGGATATATTTAATGGCGTCCGTCGGAACGATCCCGAGGGTTTCCATCTTGCGGATGGTCTTGATCTGGCAGGGGGTGCCCACCAGCGCCACCCGCCGGGTGCCCCGGCGGCTCATCTGCCCCAGCATTTGCACGGAGGGCGAATAGGTGGAGTATTGTTCGCTGTAGAGGCTCATGCCGTGAGACGAATCGAAGAAGAAGCCTGCTGCATCAATGATCTCCTGGCGAGAGGTCGCCAGCCACGGCTCCCGCTTGAAAAGTCCGGTTTGACGGGCCACAATGGCACCGTCGATCCGGCCGCTGTCAAATAGATGTAAAAGCAGAGCGGTGACAACTCCACCATCTGTGGCATGCTGCCGGATGTTTTCATCCCCGGCCCGGGCAATGGTTGTTTCCAGGACGCGGCCCGAGGGCGGAATCCAGCTGATCCGTTCGCGCGTCTCCTTGTCCAGTTCATCAATTTCCGGGCATATCATGTAGCAGATGCCGCACTCGATGCATTTTTCCACATCGTCATAACAGGGTTTTCCGTCCACGTCCTGTTTGAGTGCTCCGAAATTGATCGCCGTGCAGAAGGTCACGCACCCCCCGCAGTGATGACACAACCCGGTGTCCTGAACTTCCTTTACAAGATCCGAAAAGGTTTTCATCTTTCCTCCCAACCGTTGAAAATCACCTCAGGAGACCTGCGGCCTGGGAAAGAGGCCGGCCCTTTCAACGATTTCCGGCACCTTTTCCTCCCATTCGATGGCCATGATGTGAAAGCCTGCGACTCCCGGTAATCCTTTCAACCGTTCGATGGACTCCACGCAAATGTTGATGCCCTCTTCGGGCTGTTTCTCCTTGGGGACTCCAGCCATACGGGAGATGACCTCATCGGGCACATCCATTCCTGGAACACGGTTCTTCATATATCGGGCCATGCCCGCGGATTTGAAGGGCGTGAGCCCTGCCAAAATGAATACCTTTTCGATAAGTCCCAGGTCCCGGGCCATCTCCACCCATTTCTCGAACCTGTCCAGGTTGTAGATGCACTGCGTTTGAACGAACTCCACACCGGCGTTGACCTTCTTGGCCAGCCGGAGTGCCCGGATTTTGAAGGGATCGGCAAAAGGATTGGCTGCGGCGCCCACAAACATGCTCGGGGGCCGCGCGATATCGTCTCCCCCGAGAAATTTGCCTTCGTCCCGCATATGGCGGACCGTCTGAATGAGCTGGATCGAATCCAGATCGTGAACGTTCTGACCTTCAGGACAGTCGCCGAAGCTCTGGTGATCGCCCGTAAGACACAAAATGTTATGAATGTCGAAAGAAGCGGCTCCCAAAATGTCGCTTTGCAGGGCGATGCGGTTCCTGTCCCGGGTGACCATCTGCAGTACGGGTTCGACACCCAGTAGCCTCAAACGAATGCACGCCGCCAAACTGCACATGCGAGTCACCGAGGTCTGGTTGTCGGTGATGTTGATGGCATCGACATGGTTCTGAATCATCTCCGCCTTCAGGGTGATAACCTGTGGATCGCTGCCTCTGGGGGGGCCGCACTCGGACGTGACCGCCAGATGACCTGCGGCCAGCATTTTTTCCAACCGGCTCGGTGTTTTTGCGTTCATGTTTCCAGATCCTCATGGAAGAGTTTTCGGGGACCGCCGTCCCGGCTGGTGGACCAGTCTTTGAGCGGAACGATCTTTACGAAATCATCCAGCTTCCCGAGCGCCTCAAGCCGGTCGACAACCAGTTGCCAGGCGCAGTCGATTTCCTTGTTGATTTCGCACTTCCCCTTGGTGGAACCGCCGCATGGACCATTGAGAAGTCTCTTGGCGCAACGGGACATGACACAGATTCCGGCGGTGAGGTCAAGGATGCATTTACCGCAAGCCTGGCAGCTTTCCATAAACAGACCCGGTTTTTCAACATCGCCAATGAAACAGGTATCGAGTCCGGGATAGACGTGTATGGATGGATTTCGTTTCACCATAAACTGGACGCCGATGCCACAGGCGATGCTCAATACACCGTCCGCCCATCCGATCTCTTTTTCGGCGGCATCGAAAAACTCATGCTCACACTGCCGTTCGATACCCGAGCTTCTGATGTCCATCGAAACGTTTTCCTGGATGGCCCGCATCCGAAGCAGGGAAGCCAATATTTCGGCCTCTTTGTTGCCGCCTTCATGACAAATCGCCACACAGGTGTTGCACCCGAACACCAGGAGTTTCCCGAATCCCTTTACACTGTTCCAGATGTCGTCAAGGGGTTTTTGTTTACCCACGATCATTTACGCCACCTCCTTTTTTACGCGATTCCCGCAGGGCCACATCAATCGGCGATGGTCCGAGTGTCCGGATTTTATGTGTGAAATCGGTGCAGATTTCCGCCCATTTCGGTCCTTCCGCTGCCGAAAGGTTAAACATCTCGAGCCTCCCCGCATCGATCTTCACGGTCTCCAGCAGCTTTTTCAACTTCTCGACCCTTTTTCTTGCATGTGTATTTCCTTCCAGGAAATGGCATTCCCCCCCCAGTCACCCCGCCACAAAAACGCCGTCTATGCCCCGTTCAAAGGCCCGCAGAACAGAAAAATGGTCAATCTTGCCGGTGCAGGGCAACCTGATGATCTTCACATTCGGAGAATACGATAGTCTCATCACCCCGGCCAGGTCCGCCGCACCAAAGGCGCAGAAGTGACAGGCAAAGGCAATGATTCTGGGTTCCCAGTCCCTCGGTACAGCTCGAACCACTTCCACTCTGGGCGAAACCAAATCGTCTGCCAGCTGGTTCTGCTCCATATCGAAGCCCTCTGGTTTATCTAGATTTGATGTAACCGTAAAAACTCCGTCCATGGCCTTTTTACCGACGGAAAACGAAAAGTGCGATTTTCGATTTCCTTACAAATCAAAGGGTTACAAATCAACCCATTGATTTGCGTGCCCATCCATGGGCACGATGATGACTTTTTACGAAGCCATCATATTTGTTGGATGTCCGTTTCTGTTCGCGGAGGGTCAAATACCGTCGGCATAGGCATCAACCATGGCGATGATCTGATCGTCACGGACATTTTGGACCTGAAACGCTTTGGCCGGACAGATACCTGCACAGATTCCGCAACCCGTGCACTTGACCTCGTTATGGCTGACCCTGCCGTCCGTATCGATGTAAAGGGCTCCAAAGGGACAGGCACGATAGCATGCCAGACAGGACATACACAACTCCCGGTTGTGTTTGGAAACGGTGCCTGGGAGTGCGCGCGTCTTTTTCGATAACAGGACGGCTGTGCGGCCGGCGGCGGCAAGCGCCTGAGCGATCGTCTCCTCAACGGGTTTCGGATAGTGACACAAGCCCGCCGCAAAAACGCCTTCTGTGCTCAGGTCCACAGGGCGGAGTTTTGGATGAGCCTCGTTTAAAAACCCATCACCATTCATTCCGCACTTGTAAAGGCCCACGAGATCCTGGTTATCCTTGCGTGCGACGATGGCCGATGCGAGGACCAAATAATCCACCGAGATCTTTAAATGGTGCTGTAGAACAAGATCCGGCGCCTGCAAAAAAATTCTGCCGTCTTCGATACGAACCTCAGGCTTTCGCTCAATGGAGAAGCGAAGGAACATTACACCCAGTTCCCGGGCCTGGCGGTAAAGATCTTCGCGTTCACCGTAGGTGCGCATGTCACGATAGAAAATATACACGTCGCAATCAGGATTTTCTGATTTTACTTGAATGGCGCTCTTAACCGAATGGGTGCAGCAGACCCGGCTGCAATAGGGTCTTTCGGAATCCCGGGAGCCGACACATTGAATAAAGGCAACAGAGCCCATGTCTTTTACAAACGTGCCATCTTTTCCAAGCCGGCCGTCGAACTGCAGGTGAGTCATTACCCGATCATCTTCGCCGTAGAGATATTCGGCCGGTTCATATTCTAAAGCGCCGGTGGCAATAATGGCAGCCCCGTATTGTATTTCACGAAGGGTGCCGTTTACGTTGACGCTGCTCACGAAATTGCCCACCGATCCGGAAGCAGAATCCAATATGGCGCTCTTGTAGACCGTGATATTGGGATGCGATTCCACTCGCGATATGATTTCCGCGAGCATCTTCTCTATGGACTCTCCCCGCCAGGTGGTCTTCAGCTTTTGGGCATTGCCGCCCAATTGGTCTTCCTTTTCGATCAATACCGTGTGAAAACCCTGGTCGGCAACGCCTATCGCGGCTGTCATGCCGCCTACGCCTCCCCCGATCACCAGTGCGCTCTGGACCACATCCATCGTAATCTCTGTCAGGGGTTCGGCCAACGCGATTTTGGCTACGGCCATGCGAACCAGATCTTTTGCCTTTAGCGTGGCAGCTTTCGGAGCATTCTGGTGAACCCAGGAATCCTGGTTGCGAATGTTGGCCATTTCAATAAGATAGCCGTTAATTCCGGATTCTCTCAATGTGTCCTGAAATAACGGTTCGTGGGTGCGGGGGGAGCATGCGGCAATGACGACACGATTGAGACCATGTTTCCCGATCTGTTCGGTAATGAGCTTTTGCGTATCTGTGGAGCAGGTAAACATGTTGTTTTCCGTATAGATCACATAGGGCAGGGTTCCGGCGTATTCCGCGACGTCCAGAACATCAATGACACCGGCGATGTTGATGCCGCAGGAGCATACAAAAACGCCCACCCGGGGATCCTCTTCCCTTAGATCGCGCTCTTCGGGGTAGGCCCTTTCTTTTGAAAGCGTTCCCCGTGCGGAAACCAATGCACTTGCGGAAACTGCCGCAGCGGCCGAGGCTTCCGTCACAGACTGGGGGATATCCTTCGGTCCGGACATGGCACCCGTAACGTAAATACCCTGGCGATTTGTCGACACCGGGGCAAAACTGGTTGTCTCCATGAAACGATGTTTATTTTGCTTCAACCCCAACCGCTTTGAAATCTCTTCCGCGGTTTTAGGGGCCTCCAGTCCCACTGAGAGAACCACCATGTCGAATGTCTCATCAGCCAGTCCTCCTGCATCCGTTAAATAAGACATGGAAACCCCGGTCTGGTTTTTTCCGGCAAATAAAGAGTGGGGCATGGTTCGCAAGAATCGGATACCGCTTTCCTTGGCCCTTTCGTAAAAACGCTCGAATTCCTTGCCGTGACTACGAATGTCCATGAAAAAAATGGTCATTTCCGGATGTCCGGTTGCCAGGTGTTCGGCGGTTACCAGGGCCTGTTTTATGGCGTACATGCAGCATACGGCAGAACAGTATCCGTTGTGGCATCGGTTGGTGTTTCTGGATCCCACACACTGAATCCAGGCAATCTTTTCCGGTTCTTTGTTGTCCGAAGGGCGTACCAGATGCCCCATGCAAGGGCCGTTTGCCGAAAGCAGCCGCTCGTATTCGATTCCCGTAACGAGATCGGGAATTTGAGGATAACCGTAATTTTCAAATGGTGAGGGATCAAACGGCGAAAACCCGTATGTCAGGATCACCGATCCGACATTGACAGTGATTTCTTTTTCCGCATCATCAAAGTTGATGGCATGGGGTTTACAGAATTTTTCACACGCCCTGCACCGGTTCTTTTTAAGGTAAATGCAGTTATCCCCGTCGATGACATATTTGAGCGGCACAGTCTGACCGTACTTGATATAAGCGACCTTTCGTCTACCCATGCCCGCGTTGAAATCATCCTCCACCCTTTTCGGGCATTTGTCGGCGCAATCGCCGCAGGCCACGCATTTCTCGGAGTCGATGTAACTCGGGCGCTTTTTCACACGAACGGTGAAGTTTCCCGCGTCACCGGAAATATCCATGATTTCAGACAGGGTCATCAGTTCGATGTTCAGATGACGATCGCATTCCACCAGTTTGGGGGAAAGGATGCACATGGAGCAGTCATTGGTGGGAAACGTCTTATCCAGCTGGGCCATGGTTCCACCGATTCCGGAACTCTTCTCCACCAGGTACACATAGAATCCCATTTCGGCAAGGTCCAAAGATGCCTGGATTCCGGCGATCCCACCGCCTGCAACCATGACAGCTCCCAGGGGCTTCTGTTTCATGGGTACCTCTCTTGTCATTGGAAACCGCCCGCACCTGACCCGTGTTTCTCAGCGTTCCGATAAACCACCCGACATCTCCCAAGGTCACCGGAGCTTGGCTGCATCCAGGTAGTGCCGAAGATCCTCTTCTCCGCCGATGGTGATGATGTGGACACCCTGGCACAAATCCTTGAGTCCGTTCACCGTATCTGCAAAGATCTCCATACTGGCCTTCTTTCTATCCATTGCCTTTGCCAGCTTCTTGATGGTCCATTCCGGAACCATCCCTGATTTGATATGCCGGTTCATAAAGCTTGCCATACCCGCGGTCCTCAAAATCATCACCTCGGCTATCACAGGTATACCGAACGTCTGAACCCGATTCAGGAATTTCTCGAATCGATCCACATCAAAAACCGGTGTGGTGAGGAAATAGCCCGTCCCGATCTTCGTCATCTCCTCCATTTCCTTCATCTCCAGGTCGGGGACGTTTTTTCCCCACCCCGATTCCACACCGGAGCCGAGAACGAAATCCGCCTTCTTTTGCAGCTCACCTCCCTCAACGGTTCGGCCTTCCCGCATGTGATCGAGGACGGAACCCAGTTTTCCCGCGTCCACGTGGAAAAACATCATTTCCTGGAGGCTGTCCCCCGTTATGCGGTAGTCCTCGGTGAAGACGAGCAGGTTTTCGACGCCCGTTTCGTGGGCCTGGAGAAGATCCTTCTGAAGTTGAATGCGGTTCTTGTCCCGCGTGGTGGTCTGGTAAATGGCCTCAAACCGGTTTTTGTTGAGTATCTCGCAGGTCTTGATGGTGTCACCCACGATCCCCTCCATTTCCACCTCCGGTACGGTGACCCCATCGACCCGCCCCCGGACCATCTCCAGGCTCTTTATGAGCGTGTCGGGTGATTCGTCAACCGGGGCCTGGACTTCCGAGGTTACTACGAATTTTTCCTTCTCCAGCGATTCTTTGAGCTTCATGGGTTCCTCCGGCTGTTTTTTTTGTTGTGCCACTTTCAGGATCCCGGGTGCAACCCCAGCATTCTGGCCACTTCCTGTCTCAATTGAGGCAATGGCAGAGGCTTGGAAAAACAGAGGTCCGCCCCATTCTCCTTCATTTTCTTGAATTTATCCTCATCCAGGTAGGCCGACAGCACGATAATCTTGGTGTTCCTGGTTTCCTCATTCTCCTTGATTTTCCTGCAGACTTCATAGCCCTTGATATCCGGCATCATGATATCCAGTATCAAGAGGTGTGGTTTGAAGTGATTGACCTGCAACCCCGCTTCAAAACCGTCGGAAGCGGAAATGACCTCATAGTCGAACGTCTCTTCCTCCAGGGCCTGCACAATCGTCTCTACGATAATCGGGTCATCGTCCACCACCAGGATTCTCTTGATGCCTTCCTCCGGCCCTTTTTCAGGTAAAGGAATGCCCTGCTTTCTCATGAAGGCTTCCAGGTCGCCCAGTTTGATGCGCCGATGGCCGCCCACTGTCTTGTAGGCCTTGATATGGCCGGCCTCCACCCAGTTGATGATGGTTTTGGGTGAGACCCGACAATATTGACTCGCTTTGAAAACCGTCAGAATTTCGTCCATCCCTGCCCTCCTCCTGGATTCAGGTGATATCTTATTTTTATATTTATTATACTTTTTTTATTTTGTCAATACAAAAAGTGAGTGTCATTCATTTTCATATGTGGCTAAATATAGATTATGATTTATTGGTTTATATTATTAATCATAATCTTTTTAAATTTGGAGAGGCTTTTTTGAAGGCATTATCAATAATTATATATTCTGTATTTAGCATAATTAATGCCAAAGGCTTCTTGCTGAGAGAATCCCGATTTATGAATTTTAGCGAGATGGGTTACGTCTGGTGCGGCAGATATAGAAAAGCAATCAGGGAGCTGGGTGAGATCTTTGGGCGGGGCGGAGCCTTTGCTAGGGCAAATTTGCTTCTACTTTTTCCGCGCTGTTTTCATTCAGGACCGGCAGGGTGATCGAAAAGGTGGTCCCTGAACCCTTCCGGCTTTTGACCTGGATATCTCCCCCATGTTCCTGGATAAACCCATGGCACACCGAAAGGCCGAGCCCCACACCTTTTACACTCGCCTTGGTTGTGAAAAAGGTGTCAAAAATTTTATCCAGGTGCTCTTTTTCTATGCCCGTCCCCGTGTCGGCGATCTCGATGACCACATGACCGCCCCTGGATTCGGTTGTCACGCTGAGCGTACCGCCTTCAGGCATGGCATCCCTGGCATTAGAAACCATATTTAGGAAAACCTGTCGCAGCTGGTTTTTCGAGGCGAGGACTTTTTCAAGACCCTCATCAAAGGCGGTCTTGATGCGGATTGTATTTTCCCTCAATTGTTTTTCATGAAGGAGTAGAATCTCGTCCAAGGCTTCATTGATATCCGTCGGCTGCTTTTTTTCCTCGTCGGGCTTTGAAAAAGAAAGCATTTTTCTGAGCAACTCCGACAGCCGTACCGTCTCAGAGAGCGCCATCTCAAGGATCTTTCTCCTTTTGCTCTCGGGAGGGATCTCCGTTTTCAACAGCTCCAGCGTATTCATAATGCCGTAAAGAGGGTTATTCACTTCATGGGCAACCTGTGATGTCAGCCGGCCCATGGCGGCCAGTTTCTCAGATTGAAGGAGCTGCTCCTGGGTGCTGCGGAGTTTCTTCTCCATTTCAAGACGCTCTCTCAGGTCCACGAAAATACCCACGGAGGCCATCTCCTGTCCTTCCGGTCCATAAATAATCGAAGCGGAGATATTTCCTTCCACGATCCCGCCATCCTTCCTGACAAAGACTATGGGAAACGACTTGAGTTTCCCCACGCCGCCGTAGGCAGACCCCCGCATCATCTTCATGACCTTTTTTGCCACGCCTTCGGGATAGATCTGGTCGATGTTCATTTTGCCGATCACCTCTTCGGCACTATATCCCAGTGTCTCCTCGGCACCTGGGTTCCAGATGAAGATATTTCCTTTCAGATCCGTGGCGATGATGGCATCGGGTGAGTTTCTGATGACCTTGTTGAGAAAATCGTGTGCCTCGCGAAGCTGTTGTTCCATTTGTTTTCGATGCGTCTGGTCCACGATGATGCCCTCGTAGCCGACGACCTCCCCATTCCGGTCATAACGGACGTGGCTGGTCAGAAGCACCGAGATAGGGGTTCCGTCCCTGTGTTGGAAATCCACTTCATAATCAATCACCTGCTCGTCCCTTTCGATCATCTCCTGAAATCTGCGCCGGTCTTCGGGCTTCAGGTAGAGATCCGTGGTGATGTCCATACTCAGAAATTCTTCTTTGCTATCATAGCCCAACATCTCCAGAAGGGCCGGATTGGCATTCAG